>JBAWXG010000011.1:0-40135 GCA_037144195.1 Synechococcus sp. ELA057 | reverse complement strand
CGATCATGCGGCCCACCTCTTCGTCGTTGCCGGCGGAGATGGTGCCCACCTGGGCGATGGCATTGGAATCGCTGATCGGCTTGGCGTGCTCCTCGATCTTCTTGACGAGGAACTCGGTGGCCTTGTCGATGCCGCGCTTGAGGGTGATGGCATTGGCGCCGGCAGCGACGTTGCGCAGGCCGGCCTTGACCATCGCATGCGCCAGCACGGTGGCGGTGGTGGTGCCGTCACCGGCGGCATCGTTGGTCTTGCTGGCGGCCTGACGGATCAGGGCGACACCGGTGTTTTCGATGTGGTCCTCAAGCTCGATCTCCTTGGCGATGGTGACGCCGTCGTTGATGATCTGGGGAGCACCGAACTTCTTCTCGAGCACCACATTGCGGCCCTTGGGGCCCAGGGTGACAGCGACGGATTCGGCCAGGATGTCGATACCGCGCTCAAGGGCCCGGCGGGCCTGCTCGTTGTAAATAATGCGCTTAGCCATGGGAGGCGTTGCCTGCGAGTGTGGATGGGAAGGAAGAAAAAAGAGGCGTCAGCTCAGTTGACGATCGCCAGGATGTCCTTCTCGGACAGCAGCACGTATTCGTCGCTGCCGAGCTTGATGTCGGTGCCGGCGTACTTGCTGTAGAGCACCTTGTCGCCGATGCTCACCTCGGGGGCCTGGAGGGAGCCGTCGTCGTTGCGCTTGCCGGCGCCGACCTGAACGACTTCACCGACCTGGGGCTTTTCCTTGGCGGTATCGGGCAGGAGGATGCCGCCAGCGGTTTTTTCCTCGGACTCCGACACCTTGATGAAGATGCGATCTCCGAGCGGTTTGACCGTGGAGACGCTGAGAGAAACAGCTGCCATGGATGGGAAAGGGATTGGTCGCGGTGGATGGGACGCATGACGCAGCAGCGTTGCGGAGGGCTCCCGAACGGAACAGATCCAGGACGCGGCTGCGACCCAGGCGCGCTGGCACTCGCACGCCTTGAGTGCCAACCTATGAACGGCAGGGGCAGGTTGACCAGCACGGTCCCGGTTCGGGTGACCGAACCCGGCCGCCGCAGGCTCTCCCGGCAGCGGCAACCCGCCGGGGCAAGGAGCCTGAGTGATAACCTTGCCCGGCTTCAGGCGGGATGATCTCCCCCTGGCTCTCCCCGCCTTCCCCTTTCCCCATGGCAGCTGCTGCTCCCGCCGCGACCGGCACAAAAGGAACCGTCAAGCAGGTCATCGGCCCTGTGCTCGACGTTGAATTCCCGGCCGGGAAGCTGCCCCGCATCTACAACGCCCTGCGCATCGAAGGCAAAAATTCGGCAGGTCAGACCGTCAATCTCACCGCGGAAGTGCAGCAGCTTCTGGGCGACCACCGCGTGCGTGCCGTCGCCATGAGCAGCACCGATGGGCTGGTGCGCGGCATGACCGCCCTCGACACCGGAGCGCCGATCTCCGTGCCCGTGGGTGAAGCCACCCTCGGCCGCATCTTCAACGTGCTGGGCGAGCCCGTCGATGAGCGGGGCCCTGTGAACACCAACGTCACCGCCCCGATCCACCGCGAAGCTCCCAAGCTCACAGAGCTCGAGACCAAGCCCAAGGTGTTCGAGACCGGCATCAAGGTGATCGACCTGCTGGCCCCCTATCGCCAGGGCGGCAAGGTGGGCCTGTTCGGGGGCGCCGGCGTCGGCAAGACCGTGCTGATCCAGGAACTGATCAACAACATCGCCAAGGAGCACGGCGGTGTGTCCGTGTTCGGTGGCGTGGGCGAGCGCACCCGCGAGGGCAACGACCTCTACGAGGAATTCAAGGAATCCGGAGTGATCAACTCCGAAGACCTCAGCAAGTCGAAGGTCGCCCTCTGCTACGGCCAGATGAACGAGCCCCCCGGCGCCCGCATGCGCGTGGGTCTGTCGGCTTTGACCATGGCCGAGCACTTCCGTGATGTGAACAAGCAGGACGTGCTGTTGTTCATCGACAACATCTTCCGCTTCGTGCAGGCCGGCTCCGAAGTGAGCGCCCTGCTGGGCCGCATGCCCTCGGCCGTGGGCTACCAGCCCACCCTCGGCACCGACGTGGGTGAGCTGCAGGAGCGCATCACCTCCACCCTTGAGGGTTCAATCACCTCGATCCAGGCCGTCTACGTGCCCGCCGACGACCTCACCGACCCCGCTCCCGCCACCACCTTCGCCCACCTCGACGCCACCACCGTGCTCAGCCGCGGTCTGGCCTCCAAGGGCATCTATCCGGCTGTGGATCCCCTCGATTCCACCAGCACAATGCTCCAGCCCGCCGTCGTGGGCGAAGAGCACTACCGCACCGCCCGTGCCGTGCAGTCCACCCTGCAGCGCTACAAAGAGCTGCAGGACATCATCGCCATCCTCGGCCTCGACGAACTGTCGGAAGATGACCGCCGCACCGTGGACCGGGCGCGCAAGATCGAGAAGTTCCTCTCCCAGCCCTTCTTCGTGGCGGAGATCTTCACCGGCCAGCCCGGTGAATACGTGAAGCTCGAAGACACCATCAAGGGCTTCAACATGATCCTGGCCGGCGAACTCGACGATCTGCCCGAGGCTGCCTTCTACCTCGTCGGCAACATCGATCAGGTGAAGGCCAAGGCCGCCAAGATCCTCTCCGAAGCCAAGGGTTGATCCGATGACCCTCACCCTGCGCGTTCTCGCTCCTGACCAGAGCGTCTTCGACGGCAGCGCCGACGAAGTCATCCTTCCCAGCACCACAGGCCAGCTCGGGATTCTCACCGGCCACGTGTCGCTGCTCACCGCCCTCGACAGCGGTGTGCTGCGCCTGCGCCAGGGAGGTGGCTGGCAATCGATTGCCCTGATGGGTGGATTCGCTGAAGTCGAATCCAACGTGGTCACGGTGCTGGTCAATGCTGCCGAACTCGGCAGCAGCATCGACACCGCCTCCGCGGAGAAGGATCTGGAAGCCGCTCAGCAGGCCGCAAGCGCCTTCGAAGGCCAGCCCTCCAGCACCGAAAAGCTCAAGGCCGAGCAGAACCTGGCCCGTGCCCGCGCCCGCCTCTCCGCCAGCCGCGGCAGCTGAATCAGCCCCAGCAGCCATCCCGCACAGGCACCCGTTCAGGGCACCCGCTGGGTTGCGCAGGCCCCCATTAGGCTCGTGGGGCAGATAGGCGGCGATGGGTAAGGGTCGCGAGATCGGGCTGCAGCTGCGCGCCTGGCTGGCCCAGGCCGATCCGCAGCAGATTCAGGCCCGCCTGCTTCAGGGTCTGATGCTGGATGGCCTCGGTGAGGAGACCCGCCTGGCAGGTCCCTTGCGCGATCTGGCCCAGCAGCCGCTGTTCCTGCAACTGTTGCGAGAGCCCTCGGCCGCGATCCGCCGCAGCCTGATGGAAGCGCTCCAGCAGGAGCTGGCCGGGATCTATGCCGCGACCACGCTCTCGGAGCTGATCGATCTGCTGGAGGCCCTCAGCGGTGAGCGCAACCAGCCGCTGGGGGGCAGTACAGCCGTTGCGGCACACCCAGCTCAGGCCAGCGCGCCAACGGCGACCGAGGCAGCCCCGTCTGCCCCGGTGCGTCTGGCAGCCCTCTGGATCAGGGCCCGCACCGTGCTGCAGCCCCTGGGCCCCGGTCTGGCCCTGGGATTCGCCAATGCCATGGTCTGCCTCTGGCTGGGCGGGGAGCTGGCCCGCCTGCTGCCCCGCAGCTGCAACGGGCTGGCGGTGCTGCTGGTGCTGCTGGCCCTGCCCCAGCTGGTGCTGCTCAGGCCGCCGCTGAAACGCCTGCGGCGGCGGGCGGCCCTGCAGCTCTCGAGCAGCACCGATCCCCAGCTGGTCTGGCGCTGGATCACGGCCCCCTGGGTGCATCACCGCCAGGGAGAAGCTGTGCTCAACGGAGTGCTGCTGCTGATCCTGCTGTTCGGCACGCCCCTCCCCCTGGGGCAGCTGTTGCTGCGCTATCTGCTGACCAGCCTGGCCACCCTGGCTCCGGTGGTGCTGCTCGCCCGGCGCTGGCGGATCGAGGGCCTGCGCGATGGGGCCGCCGGGGCGGTGGCGGCCCTGATCGCCCTGGCCACCGGCGTCAGCCTGCTGCACTGGCGGCCGATCACCTTTCCCTTCGGGGTGCTGGCGGTGCCCAGCTGGGTGCTGCTGCTGGTGAATGCGGCCATCCAGATGGCCTGGGTGCTGCCGCGCCATGGAGACAGCGATGCCTCCCACCCTCGCCAGCGGCTGCTCTGCTCCTGCTGGTGCTGGGGCACACTGCTGGGATTCGGCTGGGCATCGCTCAGCCGTCTGCAGGACCTGGCCCTGCCGCTGATGCGCAGGGCTGATGCGCTGCTGCTGCTCCACCCTCTGCATGGACAGGCCTGACCCCGATGAAGCCGCTGCGCATCCCCGTCTCGCTGGGTGAACTGATCGACAAGATCACGATTCTGGCGATCAAGGCCGAGCGGCTTTCAGAACCCGCCGCAGCCAACGTGCGCCAGGAACTGGCCCTGCTGGAAGCCGTGCTGGAGGCCGCCGACCTCGCACCGGATCCCGCCCTGGTGGAGGAGCTGCGGGAGGTCAACCGCACGTTGTGGGAGATCGAGGACACGATCCGCGAGCACGAGCGGCAGGGCGATTTCGGCGCTGGTTTCATCGCGCTGGCCAGGGCCGTGTACCGCACCAACGATCGGCGAGCCGCGCTCAAGCGCTGCTTCAACGAACGCCACGGTTCGCCACTGATCGAAGAGAAGTCGTACAGCGCCTACTGAAGCGGCTCCGGGAGGGACCTGCGATCACGATTCCGTGGCCGCCGGCACCGATCCGGCCCCAGATCCGCTCGCCCTCGCCAGAATGGGCCCATCCGAAGGCCACGCCCTCATCCCCATGAACACGGCGCTCAGCAGCACAGGAGAGTTCACGCTGGGGTCGATCCTGCTGGCCTTAGGGCTGCTGTTCTGCCTGGCCACCCCGTTCTTCGGCACCCGGGGCGGCTATTACGACAGCGACGACTACGACGGCAACGGCACCGCCCACTGAGGCCGAAAGCCCACTCGCGGCCGACATCCCCCTCGCAGCCGGCCACCGGCCGCCTCAGGGGCTGCTGAGCCGCTCGGCTTCGGGGCAATCCCCGGTGGTGGCCAGATCATCGCCACTGGCGGAACGGCTCACCGAGGCCAGCCGGGTGCTCACCGCCCCGATCGATTCGAGCCGCACGCTCAGCTCCCAGCTGGAGCACTCATCCTCGTCGTCGTCCTCGTGGCGCAGGGTGATCAGATCTCCGAGGATCTCCACCACCAGCGCATCCTCGATCCAGCACTGCTGGTCGCGCAGATAGATCCAGACCGGTCGTTGCTCCTGAAGGAACCGCTCGAGCTTTCGCTGCAGCATCGGAACGCCGCGAATAGGGTCGATCCTACGCAGATCACCCGGCCGGAACGTGTCTTCGATGACCGAAATGCCCTTCCCCATCCCCGCCGACGGCCTGGTGGCCTCTCCGGCGCTGGAGACCGCGGCAATCCGGCTGCAGCTGCGCAGCTGGCCTGAGGTGGAGTCTTACCTGCAGCGCTGCCGCGCCGTGATCGTGCCCCTGGGCTCCACCGAGCAGCACGGGCCCACCGGGGCGATCGGCACCGATGCCCTCACCGCCGAGGCCGTGGCCCTGGAGGTGGGGCGGCGCACCGGCGTGCTGGTCACCCCCGCCCAGAACTTCGGCATGGCGGAGCACCATCTCGGCTTCGCCGGCACGATCAGCCTGCAGCCCTCCACATTGCTGGCCGTGCTGCACGACGTGGTGCTGTCGCTGGCACGCCATGGCTTCGAGCGGATCTTCGTGATCAACGGCCATGGTGGGAACATCGCCACCGCCCGGGCCGCCTTCGCCCAGGCCCACAGCACCGCCGCGGCACGGGGCCTGCCGGGCGCCGAGCGGTTGCGCTGCCGCCTGGCCAACTGGTTCACGGCAACGCCGGTACTGCAGGAGGCGAGACGCCTCTATGGCGAGCGGGAGGGGCACCACGCCACCCCCAGCGAGATCGCGTTGACGCTGCATCTGGAGCCCAGCCTGGAAGCCAAGCAGCGGCCCCTGCCCGATCCGGCGCCCGCCGGCCCGATCCATGGCCCCGAGGACTTCCGCCGGCGCCACCCCGATGGCCGCATGGGCTCCGATCCCTTTCTGGCCCGGCCCGATCACGGCGCCCGCTTTCTCGATCTGGCCGCCACGGCCCTGGCGGAGGATCTGCGCCGCTTCAACGGCGAAGGGGAAGAGCCGGACTGAGTCCTCCGCCGGCTAGCGTCAGCGGCGCACGATGCCCTGGAGCGCCATGAGCCGGATCACCGCCGAGGATGTGCGCAAGGTGGCCCAGCTGGCGCGGCTCGACCTGCCGGAGGAGCGCATCGCCACCTACACCGGCCAGCTGGAGCGGATCCTGGAGTACGTGGCCCACCTGCAGCAGGTGGACACCGAAGGCGTTCCCCCCACGACCCGGGCGGTCGAGGTGGTCAATGTGACCCGTGAGGACCGGGTGGAGCCCACGCCGGTGCGCGAGGAGCTGCTCAATCAGGCCCCCCTGCGGGAAGGGGATTTCTACCGCGTTCCCCGCATCCTGGGCGACTGAGCAGGCGGCCTCGGGCCCGCCATCACCAGGACCTCAATGGGCCGGCGGGGAGACGGCGGTGCGATGCAGCAGCTCGAGCACGCGTCGGCGTGAATGGCGGCTTGGCATCAGGGCGGCCAGGGGGCGCAGCCTGCTGCGGCGGCGCTTGTGGCTGCGCACGCCAAGGAAGATGTCGTAGAGAAAATTGAACAGATCGGAGCGGGTTTCAAACATCCCCAGCCGCTGGGGCGATCCCTTGGCATCGAGAATGTGGCGCGTGGCCTCGTAGGTGGGCTTGTACTCGAACCAGGGAATCGAGGGCCAGAGATGATGAATCAGGTGATAGTTCTGGCCCATGATCAGCCAGTTCATCAGCCTGCCGGGATAGACGCGCGCGTTGTGCCAGCGGTTGCGTGACTGAAACGGACGGTGGGGCAGGTAATCGAAGAACAACCCCAGCGTGACGCCCACCATCAGCGCCGGAGCGAACCAGCAGTTGAACACGAACGGCAGGAAATCAAATCGCGCCGCAGCCAGCACGATCATGAAGAAAATGCCGCGAGCCAGACCCCACTCCAGCAGCTCATAACGGCGCCAGAGACGGCGGCGAAAGAAGAAGATCTCGTGATAGAAGAAACGGGGAGCGATCAGCCACAGCGGCCCGAATGTGCTGACGATGTGATCGGGATCATGCTTGGGGTCATTCACATGGGCGTGATGCTGCAGATGCACCCGTGTGAACACCGGAAAGCTGAATCCGAGCAGCAGGGCCGCCCCGTGACCCATCACCGCATTCCAGAAGCGATTGGGGTGGGCGGCGTTATGGCAGGCGTCATGGATGACGGTGCCCTCCAGATGCAGCGCCAGGAATCCGAGGATCAGCAGCGGTGGCAAGGCCCAGTGGCCGACGAACCAGCCCCAGATGGTCAGGCCCGCCAGCAGGTACCCCCCCAGGAACAGCGCCACCGTGGGGTTCCAGGCGGCCGGAGGATCGAGGAACTCCCGCGGCACGCTCTGCACGGATGCCGGTGCCGATGCCGCCGCCACGAGCGGCTGCGCTGCACGCGGGGATTCCTGGATAGAAGTGATCACCCGCTGGGACAAGCCGCTGCAACGCAAGCGCGCCCAGATTACGAACCCGAACCACCTGAGCGCTTGACCCGGGCCTTCGGGAGCCATGCCCATCGGGGGACTTGAACCCCCACAGCCGCAGCCACTGGAACCTAAACCCAGCGCGTCTACCGATTCCGCCAGATGGGCGCCAGCGAAGTCTAGGCACGCAATTTATGGCTGCCCCATTGCCAGCCAGCGCGGCAGGCCTCTGGAAGTCTCAGCGTCAGACGGCTAAAACGCAGAATGGATAGCAGCTGTCTGGCCTTCATGCTCGCGGTTCTCGGGGGTTCGCTGGCACTGCTGCTGGGCGTGGGGTTGCTGCTGCTGCCTCTGCTCGTCCTGGAACTGAGCCGCCCCCGCGATTCAGCCTGGGGAGCGGTGGTGCTGCTGCTGGGCCTGGTGCTTGTCACCAGTGCGGATCGCTTCACCGGCGCTCCCATGCTGGGGGTGCTCTGCGGCGGTCTGCTGATCGGCCGGCTGGGAGTGGAAGTGGGTCAGGGACGCTGGCGGGCCCTCAGCGATGGGGAACGCCAGCTGCTGGCATCCCCGGAGCGCTGGCAGCGCAGCCTCGAACAACTGCTGGCCAGCCTCAACGCCTTGCTCCAGTCCCTGCAGCAGGCCGCCGGTGGCCTGCTCGCCTGGTGGCAGGAGCGCCGCCAGAAACCGGCCTCAAGCAAGCGCTGGATCCGCAGCGAAGACGCGGGGCCTGCGCAGCCCCCGGCACCAGACCTGGCGGAGACCGGCGAGCTCGCCGCTGCGCCGGCCGCCGCTGCGTCTGCCGCACCAACGCCCGAACCTGAACAGGAACCTGAACAAACAAATCCGGTGCTGGTGCGCCAGGTGAGCGATTTCGCCGCCATCGACGTGCTGCTGGAGCAGGCGGGCCTGCCCGATCAGGAACACCCGCCCGAGCCCGGCGCCGATGGGACCGATGCCCCGTCTGCACCCCCTGCTGCGGAGGAGGCCATCTCCGGCGCCAGGGGCGCTGCAGGCGAAGCGGGATAATCCGCAGCGACCGCCCACGCGAGGCGCCGTGACCGAGGCCGGTTCTCTGTACAAGCACACCCTCAACCTGCTGCAGACCCCCTTCGGCATGCGGGCGAACGCCCGGGAGCGGGAACCGCAGCTGCAGGCCCTCTGGGCTGAGCTCGGCCTCTACGAGCGTCTGAGCCGCCGCAACCCCGGGCCCGTCTTCACGCTCCACGACGGGCCGCCCTACGCCAACGGGGCCCTGCACGTGGGCCACGCGCTCAACAAGATCCTCAAGGACATCATCAACAAGCACGCCCTGCTGCGTGGCCGCAGGGCACGCTTCGTGCCGGGCTGGGACTGCCACGGCCTGCCGATCGAGCTCAAGGTGCTGCAGGGGCTGAGCAGCAGTGAGCGCTCCGCCCTCACCCCGGTGAGCCTGCGTCGCAAAGCCCACGCCTACGCCCTGGAGCAGGTGGAGCTGCAGAAGGCAGGCTTCCGCCGCTGGGGCATCTGGGGCGACTGGGAGACCCCCTATCTCACCCTCAACCGCTCCTACGAGGCGGCCCAGATCGGTGTCTTCGGGCGCATGGTGCTGGCCGGACACATCTACCGGGGCCTCAAACCGGTGCACTGGAGCCCCAGCTCCCGCACCGCCCTTGCCGAGGCGGAGCTCGAGTATCCCGAAGGCCACACCTCCCCCAGCGTCTACGTGGCCTTTCCGGTGGTGGAGCTGCCCGCCGCCCTGTCGGAGCGCCTCGGCGCCCTGGGGATCGGCGGCCCCACCGCCAGCAGCCACCGCGAGCAGCTGTTCGTGGCCATCTGGACCACCACCCCCTGGACCCTGCCGGCCAACCTGGCGGTGTCGGTCAATGCCCAGCTCGACTACAGCCTCTGCCGCGATTGCAGCAGCCCCAGCGAGGCCCCCCGCTACCTGGTGGTGGCCCATGACCTGGTGGAGCGTCTCGTGCAGCAGCTGGAGCGACCACTCGAGCCCCTGCTGACCGTCAAAGGTGCGGAACTCGAAGGCATTCACTACCGCCATCCGCTGCTCGATCGCAGCGGCACCGTGGTGATCGGCGGCGACTACATCACCACCGAATCCGGCACGGGCCTGGTGCATACCGCTCCGGGCCACGGCGTGGATGACTTCAACACCGGCCGCCGCTACGGCCTGCCGGTGCTCTGTCCGGTGGACGAGGCGGGCAACCTCACCGATGAGGCCGGCCCCTTCGCGGGCCTCAATGTGCTCAAGGATGCCAACGCCACGATCATCACCGCCCTGCGCGATGCGGGCGTGCTGCTGCGTGAGGAGGCCTACGCCCACCGCTACCCCTACGACTGGCGCACGAAGAAGCCCACGATCTTCCGGGCGACCGAGCAGTGGTTCGCCTCCGTGGAGGGCTTTCGCGAGCAGGCCCTCGAGGCGATCGCCGCCGTGCAATGGCTGCCCGAGAGCGGCCGTAACCGCATCGAGGCGATGGTGCGCGACCGCGGCGACTGGTGCATCTCCCGCCAGCGCACCTGGGGGGTGCCGATCCCGGTCTTCTATCACCGTCACAGCGGTGAGGTGCTGCTCAATCAGGACAGCCTCCTGCACATCCAGCAGCTGATCGCCGAACACGGCTCCGATGTCTGGTGGGAGCGCGATGAGGCCGACCTGCTGCCCCCCAGCCACGCCGCCGAGGCCCACCTGTGGCGCAAGGGCAGCGACACGATGGACGTGTGGTTTGATTCGGGATCCTCCTGGGCCGGGGTGCTGGGAGGCCTGGTGCAGGGGGAGGCCGAACGTAAGGATCCTGAAACCGACGGGCTGAACTATCCGGCCGATCTCTATCTCGAAGGCAGCGATCAGCACCGGGGCTGGTTCCAGAGCAGTCTGCTCACCTCGGTGGCGGTCAACGGCAGCGCGCCCTACCGCCGGGTGCTCACCCATGGCTTCACCCTGGATGAAAAGGGCCGCAAGATGAGCAAATCCCTGGGCAATGTGGTCGATCCCACAGTGCTCGTTGAGGGCGGCAAGAACGAGAAGCAGGAGCCTGCCTACGGCGCCGATGTGCTGCGGCTCTGGGTGAGCTCGGTGGATTATTCCGCCGATGTCCCCCTGGGGCCGGGGATTGTGAAGCAGCTGGCCGATGTGTACCGCAAGGTGCGCAACACGGCCCGCTACCTGCTCGGCAATCTGCATGATTTCGATCCCGCCAGGGATGCCATTGCGATTCAGGAGCTGCCGCTGCTCGATCGCTGGATGCTGCAGCGAACCGCCGAGTTGATCAGCAGCGTTTCCAGCGACTTCGACAACTATGAATTCTATCGATTCTTCCAATCGCTGCAGAATTTCTGCGTCGTGGATCTATCGAACTTCTATCTCGACATCGCCAAGGATCGCCTCTATGTGAGCGGCGCCGGCGACGCCCGCCGCCGCAGCTGCCAGACCGTGCTGCACCTGGTGGTGGAGCGCCTCGCCGGGCTGATTGCGCCGGTGCTCTGCCACATGGCCGAGGACATCTGGCAGAACCTTCCCTACCCGGTGGCCGAGGCCTCGGTGTTCGAGCGCGGCTGGCCCGATGCCCCGGAAGCCTGGATCACCGCCATGAGTCCCGAGGAGACCGCCGCCATCGCCCTGGTGCGCGACCGCCTCAGGCCAGCCGTGAACCGGTTGCTGGAGAGCGCACGCGCGGTGGGCCAGCTCGGCTCCTCACTGGAGGCCTGGCTGCAGCTGGAGGGGCTGCCGCAGACCGAGGAGCCCGGCGATGGCGCCAGGCTCACCCTGGAGCCGATCGAGCGGGTGCTCAATGCAAGCGCCCACCCTGATGTGGACAACCTGGCTGACTGGCTGCTGGTCTCCCAGCTGCAGATCGGCGGCATGGCTCCCCAGGCGCTGCTGGGCGAGGGCCGCGAGGGTGGTGTGGTGTTGCGCGTCGCCCGCGCCGATGGGGAGAAATGCGATCGCTGCTGGCACTACGAGGGGGATGTGCAGGACCATCTCCTCAGCGACGGTGTCGCAGGCCGCCTCTGCGGGCGCTGCGACGGGATCCTGCAACGCCTGGAAGCCTGATGCCCAGCCAGGTCTGATGCGCAGCAGAGGGCTCAGCCCCAGGCCTCTGCTGCCAGAAAGGCTGGGGCGGCATCCGAGGCGGCCAGGATCACCTCGCCAGCCGGCATCAGCGGTGCCTGCAGCAGCTCGGCGCTGGTGATGCGGCTGCCCTCCGGCAGCGCCGGTCTGTCGGGATCGAAGCCCGTGGGGTGGGTGGTGAGGCTGGAGAAGCCCCGGAAGATCAGCAGTTCAAAGGCCTCGCCGGCATCCTGATCCACACCGGGCAGCACCCCCCGCAGCCGCAGCACACGGTCGGGACGGCCGCGGCTGCGCTCCTCCAGGGCAGCCAGCAGCGCGGCGATCGCGTCCTGGGGGACGGAGCTGGTGACGATCGGATCCATGGCCGCCGCAGGGTTCGTGTTCAGAACTCTCCGGCCACCCGGCCCTGCCGCGGCAGACGCACCAGCAGCCACTGGATCAGCCCCACCCCATAGGCCACCAGGCCCAGCCAACCGATGAAGGCCGCCACGGTGGGGGTCCAGTCGGCCCCAAAGATGAAATCGAACACGTGATCCAGGGAGGCATTGAGACCCTGGGGGGCCTCCAGCCAGCTGCGGCAGAGCCCCAGGCGGCTGCCATCCCTCAGGCAGGGCAGGGTGGTGAGCGCAAAGGCGCTGCCCAGCAGAAACACCAGCGTCAGGCTCCAGCGCCAGATGCGCACGGTCAGCGGCAGGGCGCGCCAGGGGGGCATGTCGCTGAGTTCCTCGTTGAGATCCACCCAGAACCAGACCGAGGCCACCGCCAGCAGGGGGGAAATCACCAGCAGCGGGTATCCGATCGGGCGGCCGTCGACCAGCAGCAGCAGCGCGATCAACAGCAGGCTGGAGGCCTTCCAGTAGAGCGAGAGCAGCCGCAGCAGGGCGCTCTCCCGGCGCACCAGCGTCCACACCAGCAGCACCAGAGGGACTCCGACGCCGAACAGCACCCCCAGGCGCACATCCATCCACACCAGGGAGCGATAGAGCGTTTCCGGCACGGACTCGGGTTCGGTAAGGCGCCATTATCCGCGTCACCTCCGGAGGTAGGGTCCGCCCATGCCTGCCTTCCCCTCCTTTCCCTGGCTGGCCGGTCGCGACCGACCAGCCGCCGTCCGGCCCTGGTGCCGCACGGCCCTGGCACGGGAGATCTCGCTGGAGGAGGCGGTGAACAGCGTGGCCCGCCAGCTGGAGGGATGCGGCCCCGCCGATCTGGCTCTGGTGTTCGTCTCCACCAGCTTTGCCAGCGACCTGCCGCGGTTGCTGCCGCTGCTGCGTCAGAAGCTTCAGGCCGGGCACTGGCTCGGCTGCCTCGGCGGCGGCGTCGCCGGCTGCGAACCCGATGGCACCCCGCGGGAGCTGGAGCAGGAGCCCGCCCTGTCCGTCACCCTGCTGTCACTGCCGGGCGCCGAACTGCATCCCTTCAGCCTTGATCCATCGAGCCTGCCCGATCTGGATGGCCCGGCCGAGCCCTGGCGGGAGCAGCTGGGAGCGCCGAACCAGGCGGGGCAATCGCTGCTGCTGCTGATCGATCCGACGGCACCGGCCATCAATGACCTGATCAGCGGTCTCGACTACGCCTACCCCGAGGCCACGAAGGTGGGCGGCGTCGCCTGCCCCCACAGCGCCAGCCATGGATCCTTGCTCTCGGCAGAGGGGGTCTGCACCGGAGCCACCGGCATCCTGATCAGCGGCGCCTGGGCGATCGAGCCGGTGCTCTGCCAGGGATGCCGCCCGATCGGCCCGGTGCTGGAGGTGGAGCAGGCCCAGCGCAACGTGGTGCTGGAAGTGAGCGACGGCCAGACCCGCCGCACACCGGTGGCGGCCCTGCAGGCGATCCTGGGGGATCTGAGCTCCGATGAACGCGAGCAGGTGCGCCATTCCCTGTTCATCGGCGTGGGGCGCAGCGATTTCAACCTGGCCGGCCTGCGCGGCAATGGCTCGGCCTTCCTGGTGCGCACCCTGATCGGTGTCGATCCGCGCAATGGTGCCGTGGCGGTGGCCGAACCGATGCGCGTGGGCCAGAAGGTGCAGTTCCAGCTGCGCGATGGGCAGGCATCCCGACAGGAGGCCAGTCAGCTGCTGGGCGAACTGGCGGCCGCGATGCCCGATCCGCCGCTGGCCTCGCTGCTGTTCGCCTGCCTCGGCCGGGGCCAGGGTCTCTACGGCCAGGCCGATGGGGATGTCTCCCTCTGCCGTGAGGCCTTCCCCGACGTGCCGATCGCCGGGGTCTTCTGCAACGGCGAGATCGGACCCCTGGCCGGCACGACCCATCTGCATGGATTCACCGCCAGCTGGGGCTTCCTGGTGCCCCGCGATCCCAGCGGGGATGGCGGCAGCCAGGGCTGATGGTCCGCCAGCACGTCAATCCCCTCAGCCGGTATCACCAGCTGCCGCGGCCGCTGCCGCCGCTGGAGCAGTTGTTCGCGGAGCCAGGCCTGCCGCTTCACCTGGACATCGGATCGGCCCGCGGCCGCTTCCTGCTGGCGCTGGCGCCGCTGATCCCCGGCCGCAACCACCTGGGGGTGGAGATCCGCCAGCCGCTGGTGCAGGCGGCCGAAGCCGATCGGCTCAGCGCTGAGCTGGGCAACCTGCATTTCCTCTTCTGCAACGCCAACGTGAGCCTCGAGGCCTGGCTGCTGGGGCTGCCGGCGGGCTGTCTTGAGCTGGTCACGATCCAGTTCCCCGATCCCTGGTTCAAGGCGAAGCACCACAAGCGCCGGGTGCTGCAGCCGCCGCTGCTGGCCGCCCTGGCGACGGCCCTGGCCCCAGAGAGCGAGCTGTTTCTGCAGAGCGATGTGCCGGCCGTGATCGAACCGATGGTGGAGCTGGTGGAGCGCAGCGGCTGCTTCGAGCGCCCCGCATCGGATCTTCGGCCCTGGCTGCCCTTCAATCCGCTGCCGCTGCCCACCGAACGGGAGCGCCACGTCCTGGCCCAGGGGCTGCCGGTGTTCCGGGTGCGCTTCCGGCGCAACACGGCTCCAGCACCAACCCCTGGAGAGACCGTTCCAGGCCACCCATAATCCGCTGATGATCCCCAAGCCGGGGCGGCCTGCCCGCCTCCGCCTACCGCCTGATGCAGTCGTCTCTGCCCTCCTCCCCGCCCCTGCTGCTGCGCTGGCAAGGCCTGCTGGCCGGCTGGTCGGGGGGTTGGCTGTCCCGGCATCTGCCGCTGCTGGCGGGCTGGGTGCTGGTCACCCTGATGGCCTTCCTGCCGGTCGTCACCCGTGGCGGCCTCAGCCTGCTGATCGCCGCCTGCGGGCTGCTCTGGTTGCTATGGGCTCTGCGGACCCCAGCCGGCGAGATCGGCGTGATCAACCGCTGGCTGCTGCTGGTGCTCGCCATTGCCGTCGTGGCCACCGGTTTCTCACCGGTGCCGCATGCGGCCCTGAAGGGATTGATGAAGCTGGTGAGCTACCTCGGCGTCTACGCGCTGATGCGGCAGCTGCTGGCGGCAGCCCCGATCTGGTGGGACCGGATCTGCGCGGCGCTGCTGGCCGGTGAGCTGCTCACCAGCGTGATCGGGATCCGACAGCTCTACGCCGATTCCAGCGCCCTGGCCCGCTGGTCGGACGCCAACTCCGTCAGCGAAGGGACCATCCGGATCTACAGCACCCTCGACAACCCCAATCTGCTGGGCGGGTACCTGTTGCCGATCCTGCCGCTGGCCCTGGTGGCCGTGCTGCGCTGGCAGGGGCGCTGGCCCCGCCTGTTCGCCCTCACCGCACTGGTGCTGGGGGTGGTGGCCCTGGTGCTCACCTACAGCCGCGGCGCCTGGATGGGCATGGTGGCGGGCCTCGGCACCCTGGTGCTGCTGCTGCTGTGGCGGGCCATCCGCCACTGGCCGCTGGTCTGGCGTCGCACCGTGCCCCTGCTGGTGGTGCTGGGTTCCGCCGTGGTGCTGGTGGTGCTGGTGACCCATGTGGAATCGCTGCAGGTGCGGGTGATGAGCCTGCTGGCAGGCCGCGAGGACAGCTCCAACAACTTCCGCATGAATGTCTGGACGGCGGTGCTGCAGATGATTCAGGACCGCCCCTGGATCGGCATCGGCCCGGGCAACACGATCTTCAACCTGATCTATCCGCTGTACCAGCAGCCGAAATTCAACGCCCTGAGCGCCTACTCGATCCCCCTGGAGTGGACCGTGGAAGCCGGCATTCCGGGCCTGCTGGCGGGGGTGGGGCTGTTCCTGACCGCCCTGCGCTGCGGTCTGGCCCAATGGCGCAGCCAGGGACCGCTGGTCCTCCCCAGCCTGGCGGCGGTGGCGGTGTTCGTGGCGCTGGCGATCCAGGGTCTCACCGACACGATCTTCTTCCGCCCCGAGGTGCAGCTCACCGCTTTCTTCTCCCTGGCCACCCTGGCGGCCTCGGCCCATGGCGCCGGAGCATCGAGCCGCACTGACTCCCCAGGGGCCGGGGAGGCCGTCGGTGGGGTCTGAGGGACTGATCGCCGGTTTCGATGCCGGCCAGACCCACACCACCTGCCGCCTGGCGGACGCCGCCAGTGGCCGCGTGCTGGGCGAGGGCCAGGGTCCCGGGATCAGCCATCTGGCGGCCGAGGGAGGCGTGCAGCGGTTTCAGGCCGCCCTGCAGGCAAGCCTGGCTGCCGCACGCCAGTGCTGCGGGGATTCAGCGCTCGCCGCAGGCGAACTGGAGGCTGCCGCGATCGGTGCCAGCGGCATCGAGATGGCCACGGCCGTGCAGCGCCAGGGCCATGAACTGGCGGCTGCGACCCTGGAGCTGCCGCCGCAGCGGCTGTGGGTCGGGGGCGATGAGCGCACCGCCCTGCGCGGCGCCTTCCCCGATGGCGCGGGCATCGTGGTGATCAGCGGCACCGGCACGATCGCCGTCGGCCGCGACGCCGAGGGGCGCGAGCACCGCTGCGCCGGCTGGGGCTGGATGCTCGATGGAGCCGGATCGGCTTTCGACATCGGCCGCGATGGCCTGGCGATCAGCCTGCGCATGGCCGACGGGCGGCTCGCTGATGGAGCCCTGCGCCGCCAGTTGTGGCGCGCCCTGGATCTGGATCCCGCCGATCCCTTGGCTCCCCAGGCGATCAAGGCGATGGTGGTGCAACCGGGTTTCATGCCGGCGGGGCTGGCGCGGCTGGCGCCGGCGGTGGAGGCGCTGGCGGCCGCGGGCGATCCCCAGGCCTCAGCGCTCCTGCGGAGCCATGCCGAGGCCCTGGCGGATTCGGTGGCCGGGGTGGCCGCAGCGCTGGCCCTGGAGGCTCCGCCGGTAGCCGCGCTGGGGGGAGCGATCAGCCATCTGGTCTGCTTCCGGCTCCTGTTCGACAGGGCTGTGGCCGAGCGGTTGCCCCGCTCTTCCCGGGTTCTCCCTGCCGGCGATGCCGCCAGCGGGGCGCTGGCCCTGGCCCGGCAACAGCTGCCGGCGGGGCCGGTCCGCTGAACGATTAACGATTGCGACGGCAAGGCCGAGGGCCTTGGATCGCCGCGGTGGGGTTTCGCCCGCCTTCTGGACCAGAGGACCCGGGGACGCTGCAGGGCTCAGGCCAACCAGCGCTCCGTCTCGGCCGCCAGGGTGGCGCACCAGTGCTCCACCTGCTGCATCTGTTCGGCCTCCACCATCACCCGCAGCAGCGGCTCGGTGCCGCTGGCGCGGACCAGCACCCGGCCGGCTGTGCCCATCGCCTGCTCAGCCCGCTCCACCGCCTCGCGCAGGGGCGCGCAGTCCTGCCAGCCGACGCGCTTCTGCCGATCGGTCACGGTGACGTTGACCAGCTTCTGGGGGAAGGGCGTCCAGCTGCGATCCATCCAGTCGGCCAGGCTCTGGCCGCGGCCATGCACCAAGGTGGCCACCTGCACCGCCGTCAGCACCCCATCCCCACTGAGGCCATGGCGGGCCGAAAGGATGTGGCCGGATTGCTCACCGCCCAGCCCAGCCCCCAGCCGCTCCATCGCCTCGTGCACGTGCTGATCGCCCACGGCGGTGCGCTCCAGCACCCCGCCAGCGGCGATCCAGGCCCGCTCGAAGCCCAGGTTCGACATCACCGTGGCGACCAGGCGGTTGGCCGGGAGCTGCCCCTGCTCCCGCAGGGCTGAGCCCCACAGGGTCAGGATCTGATCGCCATCCACCACCCGGCCGGTTCCATCGACGGCCAGCATCCGGTCGGCATCACCATCAAAAGCGAACCCCATCGCGGCGCCACGCTCCTGCACGGCCTGCCGCAAGGGACCCAGATGGGTGCTGCCGCAACCCTGATTGATGCGGCTGCCTTCAGGGCTCCCGTGGAGCACGGTGAGATCGGCCCCCAGCTCGCGGAACACCGCCTCGCCGCAGGCGGTGGCCGATCCCCAGCAGAGATCGAGCACCACCTTCACGCCATCGAGCCGCTGGCCGCCGGCGCTCTCCAGCAACGAATCGCGATAGACCTGCATCAGATCGCAGCGTTGTTCGGCCTGGCCCTCCCCATGGAAGGCAGGCGCCTGCCGCTCTCCCCGCAGTCCCGCTTCGATCGCCTGCTGCATCTGGCGCCCCAACTTGGAGCCGCCGCCGTCAAACACCTTGATGCCGTTGTCGTGAGGGGGGTTGTGGCTGGCGGAGACCATCAACCCACCGGCCGCTCCGACCCGGCGGATGGATCCGGGCACGGCGGGAGTGGGGCAGAGACCCAGCTGCCAGACCTGCCGCCCTGCCGCCGTCAACCCCGCGGTCAGTGCAGCCACCAGCATCGGGCCGCTGCTGCGCGAGTCGGTTCCGATCAGCACGGGCCCGTCGCCCGGCAGCACCACGCCGCACCAGTAGCCGATCTGCAGGGCCAGAGCCGGGGTGATCACCGTGCCCACCCGCCCGCGGATGCCATCGGTGCCGAAGCCCGCGATCGATGCCAGCACCTCGCCCAGGGGCGAAGGCTCAGCCGCTGCCGCCTGGCTCGTCAGAGCTGCCGTCATGCCACGCCACCGGATCGCCCCGAGGCTAAACGGAGCGTTGCGGCCGCCACAGCCAGCCCACCAATTCCGCCACGGCCCAGAGCAGCAGCGCTCCCACGCACCAGCCCGGCAGCCACTGGAAGGGAGGCCAGGGCCGCAGCAACAAGGTGCCGCCCGCCAGCAACCAGGCCAGCAGCAGACGGCGACGCCGCCCGGCACCGGGCAGGGTGGTGAGCAGCGGCGAGAGGCGCAGCTGGAGCCGTGACGCTCCCAGGGGCAACCAGCCCGGTGATCGCTGCTGTCGACGCTCCGATGGAGACCCTGACACGGAACTGCGGCATGACGCTGTCCAGAATGCTGCCACCAACGCCCCTCCGTGCTTGCCGCGCCTCACCTCCCTGCTGGCGGCCTCCTGTCTGGGAACCGCAGCGGCGCTTGGCCTGGGCAGGGCTCTGCTGCTGAACCTGCAACCGCCGCTGACACCCCTGACGGGCAGCGGCAGCCTGGAGCTGATCCGCCGCTTCTCCCCGGACCCGGAACGGCGCCGCGAGGCCAGCCTGCTGCTGCTGGGCCGGGGCGTGGCGGCGGACGATCCCCATCTGGCGCGCCGGTTGCTGCGCCACCAGGGCTGGGGCAGCGATCCACTGGCAGCCCTGGTGCTCAAGCGCGATGCGCTGGCGGCGGAGCAGCTTGGCCAACGCCAACGGGCCATGGCCCTCTGGGCCGAGCTGCTGCAACGCTTCCCCAACGCGCCCGCCAGCGCCGATGCCCTCTACAGCCTGGGCCGCCGTCAGGGCTGGCAGCGCACCGTTCTGCTGGGGCGCTTTCCCTCCCACCCGGCCGCCCTGGCGGCGGCCCTGGAAGCCGGGCCCGCGCCGCAGGCCCGCCGCCAGGGGGTGCTGCATCTGGCGCTCTGGGGGGCCCGCTGGCCAGGGGCAGAGGAGCGACTCAGGCAAGCCTGCAAGGATCCCCGATCCTCCTGGACTCCGGCGCAGCGGGCTGATCTGGCCTCCGCCCTGGCCGAACTCGGTGACAGCGCTGAGGCCATGGCCTGTCTGAGGCCTGGCTCCCAGCTCAGCCCCGCCGCCATGCTGGCCCTGGGCCGGGCCCTGTTGCGCTCCGATCCCCCCCATCAGGCCCAGGCCGCTGCCCTGCTGCTGCAGCTGGTGCGCCTGCAACCGCGCAGCCCGGAGGCCGAGGAGGCCGTTCGGCTGTTGGCCAGCGCCGAAGGCCCGGCGGTGGCGGCGGCCCTGGATCGCTTGCCCGCCCCATGGCAACACTCAGCCCCACTGGCGGCCAGACAGGCCCTGACCGATGGCGGTGACAGCAGGGTTCTGGCGGTGCTGCACCGCTGGCCTGGCGATCCGGCCAGCTGGGATCTGCAGTGGGAGCGCACGCGGCAGCGCCTGCTGGAGCGTCGCTGGGCCGAGGCCCTGCGGCTGCTGCGGGCGATCGATGCCGCCAGCCTGCCTCCGCCCCTGGCGGCCCGGCAGCGCTTCTGGAACGCCTATGCGCTCAAGCAGCAGGGGCATGGGGCAGAGGCGGCCGCCCTCTGGACAGGGCTGCGGCGCATCAGCCCCGGCGGCTACTACGGCTGGCGCGCCTCTGTGCAACTGGGACAGGGGGATCTGGCCACGCTCATACCGCAGGGCAGTCGGACCAGCTCGGGGGCTCTCGCCGCACCACCGCTCTGGCAACCGCTCCTCAGTGGTGATGCCGGGCTCGATCGCCTCTGGCGGCTGGATCAGACCAACGAAGCCTGGGAGCACTGGCTCAACCGCCGGGGCCCGCAACGGCCTCGGAGCAGCCGGGATCTGGCGCTGGAAGGCAGGCTGCGGCAGGGCGTGGGGGACGACTGGACCGCGCTGGCCCAGCTGGATCAGGCCCTGTTGAGCCTGCCTCCAGGGCAATGCTCCCTGGCCAGAGAGCTTGAACGCAGCCTTCACCCGGTCCGCCATGGCGCGGCGTTCCGCCAGGCCGCTCAGGATCACGGCGTCTCGCCAGCCCTGCTGCTCGGGCTGACCAAACAGGAATCCCGTTTCACCCCTGGAGTGCATTCGGCCGCCGGAGCCGTGGGGCTGATGCAGCTGATGCCGGCCACCGCAGGCGAGCTGGCGGGCCGGCCCCTCAGCGATACCGAGCTGGAGCAGCCCGGCATCAATCTCGAACTCGGCAGTCTCTATCTCCAACGCCTGCTGCTGCAGTGGCAGGGGGATCCCCTGCGGGCCGTGGCCAGCTACAACGCCGGCCCCGGAGCCGTACAGGGCTGGATCACGCCCCTTCTGGTGCAGGCACCCGAGCTCTGGGTGGAGGCGATTCCCTACCCCGAAACCCGCCTCTATGTGAAGAAGGTGCTGGGCAATGCCTGGAGTTACCAACGCGGGGCCCTGCCGGCCTGCTGAAGCGGTGGCGCCTGTTGCCTCAGCGCTCAGCTCCGCCGGACTGCCTCTGGATCAGGTGGCGCGGGAGGCTGCGATTGGGCAGCTTCTGCTGGGGATGCTTGGCATTCGCTTCCGCTGACTGGCCATCCTTCGCATCGGCAGAGCTGGATGACGAAGCCTGCGGCGGCGCCGGCTGGGTGTGATGGACCGCCGGCAACGCGGAGCGCAGATGCACCTCCAGGGTGCGGCCGAGGTTGACGCCCCCGAGCACGAGAACGCTCAGAAACACCGTCATCAGGAAGGGGGGCGTCATCAGACGCAGCCGCACCAGATCGAGCCGCGCCAGCAGCACCGCCGAACCGAGGATGAGCACGTTGGAGAGCACATCCAGATGGAGCAGATAGAGGCCGCCGGTGATCACGGTCAACAGCGTGACCACCAGGCTCAGGACTCGGCTGGCGGCCATCATCGAAGCGATGCGCCGCAGCAGCAGATCCGGGACGGTGCAGACCACCACGATCACCAGGGCCTGCAGGCACTCCGCCGACCAGATCAGGGTGGTGAAGGAGCCCATGGCGCTGTCGGCCGCGGAATCAGGCCTGCTCCAGTGCAGCCCCAGATAGACGCTGATCAGGAGCAGCAGCAGCAGCTTCGGGGCCCGCAGAGGCAGCAGCAGCATCGTGATCAGGCTGTTCATGGGGTCTCGAGCACCAGAGCGATGGCATCCAGGGGGCAGCTGGGGATGCACTGTTCACAGACCAGGCAGCGGGGCCCCTCGAACCGCAGACGCTGGGAGGAGGGATCGAACCGCAGCGCGCCGCTGGGGCAGACGCTGGAGCAGATGCCGCAATCGACGCAGCGCTGGGCGTCGATGCGGATCTCACCCTGGGCCCGGTGCAGCCGCAAGCCCTGGCGTTCCAGCCAGATCTCGGCGGCATCGAGCTCGTCGATGTCTCCGGCCAGCTCCACCACCATCGTTCCGCTCTGATTGGGAGCGATCTGGGCCCGCAGGATTTTGGCGGCCACATCGAAGTCGACAGCCAGCCTGTAGGTGATCGGCTGATGCACCGCCTCCCGCGGGAAATGGAGAGTGAGCCGCCGCTTCACGCATCCAGCCTGGGTACACGGAAGCTAGCAACGATCAGCTCTCGCGATTTCAGCGCGCCAGGGCGATCGGCACCCGCTGACAGGCGCCTTGTGCTCCGCTCAGGCGCAGCGATACAGGCAGCAAAAGCTTTCGAGCAGCAGACGATCACAACTGCCAGAGTGCGCAGGCCCGCCCACCTGGCGCCGTCCGACCCCGATCGCCCGATGCCGCCCTCCCCGTTCGATTCCGCGTCACCGGAACAGTCCGGCGCAGTGGCGGACCACGGCATGCCCAGCATCCCGAGCGCCGCCCCCAGCACCTTGATGCCTGGTAGCTCCTCCGGCGCACTCGGACGCCGGGAACGCATGCTGCTGGCTGCGGTGGCCGCCGTGCTGGCGCTGCTGCTGATCTGGCTGCGGGGCGGCATCCATCCGGAGGCACCGCTGGAGCGGCTGGCCCGGCAGTCCCCTGACCTCCAGCAGGCCCTCGGCGATGGCCGCCCCACCCTGGTGGAGTTCTATGCCGACTGGTGCGAAGCCTGCCGGGCCATGGCTCCAGCGATGGATCAGCTCGCGCAACGGCACCGCGGCGCCCTCGATGTGGTGCTGCTCAACGTCGACAACCCCCGTTGGCAGGCGGAGCTGGACCGCTACGACGTCAACGGCATCCCCCAGCTGGAGCTGTTTGATGCCTCCGGCGTGTCGGTGGGCCGCTCGATCGGGGCCCGCAGCGCCTCAGAGCTTGAGGCTCTGACCTCCTCCCTGCTGGCAGACCAGCCCCTGCCTGCCCTGCCAGGCCTCGGGGCCACCAGTCCCCTGCCGCTGGCGACGAGCAGCGGCGCGGCAGGCCCCCGCAGCCACGGCTGATCCGCCGAGACACCATCCCCCCAGCCACACCCCTGCACGAGCACCACCATGGATCCGCGCTTCCGGGTCGATCTGATCGCCGCCACCCCCAACCCGCAGCAGTGCGTCTATGCGGCGATGCATCAGGACTACAGCGAGGGCTTCGTGACCGCCGACCGCGACGCCTGGCCCGAAGAACACAAGGCCGGTGAGATCTGCGTCAAGCGGCTGCTGGCAGGGGAGCGGGGCCATTACGGCCCCCTGGAGCACGCCCAGATCGTGCTCAACGTGGGCTGGTTTCCCCATTCGGTGATGCAGCAGGCCCGCACCCACCGGGTGGGCGTCAGTTTCGACGTGCAGTCGATGCGCTACACGGGAGACCGCATCCGCCGCGCCGCCGATGGCGAACTGGAGCTGGAGGAGGTCTTTTACCTGCGTCCCGTCGGCACCTACAGCGACCGCCAGGGGAAGAAATACAGCTACGACGCCGAGCAGCGGGACGTGGATCTGAGCCTCTGCCGCTCCGCCGCCGAGCGCTACCGCGATCTGCTGAAGGCCGGTTACGCCGAGGAGCATGCGCGCGGCATCCTGCCCTTCGACTACCGCCAGCACTTCGTGGTCAGCTTCAGCCTGCGGGCGCTGCTTCACTTTCTCGACCTGCGGGCCAAGCTCGACGCCCAACAGGAGATCCGTGAGCTCTGCGATCTGCTCTGGCCCCATCTGCAGGCCTGGACGCCTCAGTTCGCCGAGTGGTACGAAAAGAGCCGGCTGCACAAGGCCCGGCTCGCACCCTGAGCCCTCTCGGCTTCGGTGGATCCCCGCCGATCAGGGGGTCTTCGGGGCAGGTGGGTTGGTTGTGGTGGCAGCCGGCGCTGTCCCGGCGGGATTGAGCGTTCCCGGGTAGAGCGTCCAGGCGGCCAGCTCCTCCAGCGTGAGGAAGCCCACCTTGCGCTCCTTGCCCATCACCCAGGTGGGATAGGCGGTCACCCCAGCGGCCTCGCAGGCCTGGGCAGCGGCCGCCTCCTTGGCACATTCCACATAGGGCAGGCGATTGCCGGCCTCCTGACCGAACACCACCTTCTGGTGGAAGCAGTGGGGGCACCAGT
The DNA here is from genome assembly GCA_037144195.1 of Synechococcus sp. ELA057. GTDB lineage: Bacteria > Cyanobacteriota > Cyanobacteriia > PCC-6307 > Cyanobiaceae > Cyanobium. The sequence continues at coordinate 16,142 of JBAWXG010000011.1, read as the reverse complement.
AGGCGCCATAGAAGATCACGCCCTTGGCGCGCAGGTAATCCGCCAGGGCGATCTGGGCCGGACTGGAGGGCGACAGGGCCTCCCCCAGCTGGGGGCTCGTGCTGACGCCGCTACCACCCGAGCCGCCACCGCTGGCTGGCTGAGCCCTGCCCTGATCTCCCGCTGCCAGCAGGCCCAGGCAGAGGCCCGACGCCAGCGCCAGACGGAAGCAGAACCGGACCGGATGACCCATGGATGAGCGGGGCAAGGAGACTGGCAGGAATCTAGGCAGGGTGGGACGTTCGGCCTTCCGCCCCTGGACGGGGGCAATCGAGCGCCTCGGGGCTGAGACAATGCAGCGATAACACGAGGGCTGATGAGCGCCAACGGCTACCGCGACTACTTCAAGGTGCTCGAGGTTGAGCGCGGTGCCGATGCCGAGACCGTCAAGCGTGCCTTCCGGCGGCTGGCCCGTCAGCACCATCCGGATGTCAATCCGGGAGACAAGGCGGCCGAAGCCCGCTTCAAGGAGATCAGCGAGGCCTACGAGGTGCTCTCGGATCCGGAGAAGCGGCGCCGCTACGAGCAGTTCGGTCAGTACTGGAACCAGATGGGTGGCGGCGGCGGCGGCGCCGGGGTGGATGTGGATTTCGGCCGCTACGGCAACTTCGACGACTTCATCAACGACCTGCTGGGACGCTTCGGCAGTGGCGGAGCTGCCGGTGCCGGCAGCGGCTTCGGCTTCGGATCCGGCTTCCCGGGTGGATTTTCCGGTTTCCAGGGCGGGGCCCCCGGCCGGCCGGTCGATCTCGATGCCGAGGCCAGCATCAGCATCAGCTACAGCGAGGGCTTCCGCGGCTGCGAGCGCAATCTGGCGGTCAATGACGAGCGGGTGCAGGTCCGCATCCCGCCCGGCGTGAAGGACGGCAGCCGCCTGCGCATCAAGGGCAAAGGCAATCTGCAGCCCGGCACCGGACGCCGCGGCGATCTCTATCTGATTCTGCGGTTACAACCCCATCCCGTCTGGCGGCTGGATGGGGACCAGCTGCGGGCCGAACTGCCCCTCAGCCTGGATGAACTGGCCCTGGGCGGCGACGTGCGCGTCGCCACGCCCGATGGGGAAGCCACCGTGCAGGTTCCACCGGGCATGAGCCTGGGCCGCAGCCTGCGTCTCAAAGGCAAGGGCTGGCCGCTGCGTGAAGGTCGTGGCGACCTGTTGCTCACGCCCACCCTGCGACTGCCCCAGAGCTTCAGCGACCAGGAACGCCAGTTGCTGGAGCAGCTGCGCCAGGCCCGCAGCGCCGATCCACGCCAGGACTGGGTGAGCTCGGCACGGCTCTGAGCCGACGCTGCCCGCTCAGCGCTCAGCGGGGTGAGGGTTGCCTGCGGGCGCCGCTTTCAATCACCCCTATCTTGCCCGGGTCGCTCGCAAGGTCCCTGCCATGGCGCTGCGCAGCCGCTGGATGCGGCGCTGGGTCGCCCTGGTGGTCGCCTTGCTCGCCCTGGTGCTGCTGGTGCGGCTGCACGGTCCGGCACCGGGCCCCGCCTGGATCTCCGCGGCTGAGGCCCAGGCGCCGCTGCGCCATCACTTGCCCGTCTCCAGACCCTCGCCGCAGGGCCGGCAGGCCGGCTGGCGGCCCTTTCCCGCCGAAGCGCCGACGCTGCGGGTGGGACTGCTGTTGAAGAACATCTACAACCTGGACCTCGAAAGCCAGACCTTCTCAGCCGATGGCTGGTACTGGCTGGAATGGGGTGAGGACGTGGAACGGTTGCTGCGCAGCCACGCTCTCGACCCCTCGAAGATGGTGGAGATCGTGAACCAGGTGGAGACCTGGAACGGCAGGATCGAGCCGGAATCCGCTGATCCCGAGAGCATCGTCGATGGCAGGCGCTATCAGGGGTTCCGCTTTTCGGGGCGCTTCTCGATCGATGCCATCGACATGCGCCACTCGCCGTTTGAAAACGTGGTGCTGCCGGTGGTGTTTGAAACCCGCCCCGAGCTGTTCACCCGCGCCAATGCCGCGGTCCAGCTCAAACCTGACAGCCACCTGGGAAGCCTGACGGGGGATTACAGCGAACTGGCGGGTTATTCCCTCAAGAGCAACTGGGTGGTGGAGGGGCAGAACCTCTACGCCATGAGCGATCGCCATCGCGATGAGATCTACAGCCAGCTCACCTTCCGGGTGGCCTTTGGCAGCCAGGCCTGGCCGTCGTTCATGAAGTGGATCCTGCCGCTGCTGATCGTGATGAGCATCGTGCTGCTGGCCCCCAGCCTCGAGAGCTCCCTGGGGGAGATGCGGCTGGCCATCCCCTCCACGGCCCTGCTCACCCTGGTGTTTCTGCAGCAGACCTACAAGGCCGAGCTGCCCTCGACGGCCTATCTCACCTTCCTCGATGAGCTCTACGCCTACAGCTATCTGGTGGCGGTGGGCCTGTTCGTGCTGTTCCTCTGGGCCTCCAACCGCATGGAGGCGGCGGCGCCGGAGCAGCGGCCTGCCGTCCAGCGGAGCATCAACCGCATCGACACGCTCTGCCAGTGGGGAGCACTGCTGGGTTTCGGGGTCGTCTCCGCTCTGGCCTGGTTCCTCTGAAGCCGTCAGGGCCGCAACGTGAGTTTCCGTAGGATCCGGCCAGCCTGACGCCCTCCATGGACCTCACCTACCGCCCACGGCGGCTGCGGCGCACGCCTGCCCTGAGGGCCATGGTGCGCGAACACCACCTTGCTGCCACCGATTTCATCTACCCCCTGTTCGTGCACGAAGGGGCCACGAACGAGCCCATCGGCGCGATGCCCGGCTCCAACCGCTGGAGCCTCGATGGACTGGTGGACGAGGTGGGCCGCGCCTGGGATCTGGGCATCCGCTGCGTGGTGCTGTTCCCCAAGGTGTCCGATGGGCTCAAGACCGAGGACGGGGCTGAGTGCTTCAACGAGCACGGCCTGATCCCTCGGGCGATCCGACGCCTCAAGGAGGTCCATCCCGGCATGGCGATCATGACCGATGTGGCCCTCGATCCCTATTCCTGCGACGGCCACGACGGGATCGTGTCGGCCGAAGGAATCGTGCTGAACGATGAAACGGTGGAGATTCTCTGCCGTCAGGCGGTGGCCCAGGCCCGCAGCGGCGCCGATCTGATCGGCCCCAGCGACATGATGGATGGGCGTGTCGGTGCGATCCGCGAGGCCCTCGATGAGGAGGGCTTCGAGCATGTGGGGATCATCAGCTACACCGCCAAGTACGCCAGCGCCTACTACGGCCCCTTCCGCGAGGCGCTCGATTCAGCTCCACGGGCCTCCTCGGGCAAACCGATCCCCAAGGACAAGAGCACCTATCAGATGGATCCGGCCAACAGCCGTGAAGCCCTCACCGAGGCCCTGCTCGATGAACAGGAGGGGGCCGACATCCTGATGGTGAAGCCCGGCCTGGCCTATCTCGACATCATCCACCGCCTGCGCGGGGAGAGTGAACTGCCGATCGCCGCTTACAACGTCAGCGGTGAATACGCCATGGTGAAGGCTGCCGCCGAGCGGGGCTGGATCGATGAACGGGCTGTGGTGCTCGAGACCCTGCTGAGCTTCCGCCGCGCCGGCGCCGATCTGATCCTCACTTACCACGCCTGTGATGCGGCCGCCTGGTTGAAGGGGGGATGACTCCCCAACGGGCGGCTGCGCTGACCGCCGGCTTCGTGGCGCTGATGACGTGGATCGCCAATCTCACCCACATGCCTTATGTGCTCTTCCCTGAGCTCGGTGCCCTGGGCTGGGTGATCGTCAGCGATGCACGCCACCCCTGGTCGCGCTCACCCGCCCTGCTGATGCTCACCCCCTTCCTGGCGGGGCTGCAGGGGCTTTGGATCACCCGTCATCTGCCCTACGGCCCCCCTGCCGTGCTGCTGGATGTGGGCATCACCCTGGCGCTGATCGCCGCCCTGCGCTCGCCGATCGTGCCCGCCCTCTCGGCCGGTCTGCTGCCACTGGCGCTCGGCATTCACGATTGGGCCTACCCGTTCTCGATCCTGGTCGGCACCGGCGGCCTGGCCCTGCTGACCAGCGCGCGCCGGTGGCGGGCTCGAGCCCCTGAACGACCGCTGACCCAGGGCGCTACGGCTCCTCCCGACAGCCGTCCCAGCCTCCCGCCAGGTCGGGGCTGGCTGCTGCCCTTCGGGCTGTTTCTGCTAGGCGCCCTGGGACTGGAGCGGCTGATCGGTTCACCGCTGGTGCTGTTTCCGCCCCTGCTGGTGATCGCCTTCGAGATGATCGTGCACCCGCTCCATTGCCCCTGGCGCGGCCGCTATGGAGCCGTTCTTGTGGCGACGAACAGCGCTGCGGCGCTGGGTCTGGCTCTGGTTCTGACCCTAGGGGTGGTGCCGTTGGCCGCCTTCCTGGCCGTCCTGGCGACCCTGACGCTGCTGCGACTGCTGCGGCTGCCTTTCCCACCTGCTCTGGGGCTGGCCCTGCTGCCGTTCGTGATCCCCACTCCATCCCTGACCTACCCCCTGTTCACCCTGATCGGCAGCCTCTGGCTGCTCCTTGTGGTGGTGCTGCAAGAGTCGATCACCGCAGGTCGCGGACCTGACCCAGCAGACGCTGCTCATGCGCCCGCAAGCGATCCCTGAACCGCTTGAATGTGGGCAGCAAAGGGTTGAGACGGATGGCGGCAACGACGCGGCTCGGGCATGTGGCGCTTCGGGTGCAGGACATCGCCCGCGCCAAGGCCTTTTATCAGTCGCTCGGCCTGCGCCTCACCTGGGATGCAAACGACTGGGCCTATCTGCAGTCGCCGACCAGTGGTGATGGGGTGGCCCTGCTCAGCCCGGAGTACACCGCGGCCGGTCCCCATTTCGCTTTCCATTTCAACAACCGCGAGGACGTGGATGCGGTACACGCCCAGTTGATGACCAGCGGATATCCCGTGGGTCCGGTGCACGACCACCGCGATGGCACGGCCTCTTTCTATCTGCAGGACCCGGAAGGCAACTGGCTGGAGGTGCTCTATGAACCCATCTCCGGCATCCCATCCAATACCGGCGCCGCCCCGATTCCGTTCCTCAACTCCACCGCTGGCGGCGACCAGGGGTGACCCAGGCGACCGAAGTGAGGGGTGATCGTCCGCCTTCTCAGGCAGGACTGGGCGCTGCAGCGGATCGGAACAGGGCGGAGCTGGACAGCATTCCCAACGGGGATCACGGGCTGCCGCACCCGGGCCAAGAGCCCGACATCGCCGCCGAAACCCTGGAGTTGCTCGAGTGGCCCCGGCTGACGGAGCACCTGGCCAGCTTCGCCGGCAGCCCGGCAGGCCGCCGCCACTGCCAGCAGCTGCCGCTGCCGGGATCAGCGGGCGAAAGCCAGAGGCTGCTGGCGGAGACCACCGAACTGCTGGGCCTCGATGGCCTGATCGAAGGAGGGCTGAGCTTTCAGGGCGTGGCTGACATCACGTTCTGCGTGACCCTCTGCGCCAAGGGGGGCGTCGCCGGCGGCGAAGAGCTGCTGGCCCTTGCCGCCACCCTGGCGACGGCCAGACGCCTGCGGCGACAGATCGACGATCCGGCGCTGCGGCCCGTCTGCAGCGCCCTGGTGAGCGAGCTGCGCACCCTGCCGGAACTGGAGCAGCGCCTGCATTTCTGCCTCGAAGAGGGGGGGCGGGTGGCGGACCGGGCCAGCCCCGAGCTCGCCCAGCTGCGCCAGAGCCTGCAGGCGGCGATCGGTGAGCGGCGCGAGCGGTTGCAGGAACTGCTGCGGCGCCATGCCCCGCTGCTGCAGGACCAGGTGGTTTCGGAGCGCTCAGGGCGACCGGTGCTGGCGGTGAAGGCCGGCGCGGCGGGCCAGCTGAAAGGGCTCGTGCACGACAGCTCCGCCTCCGGCAGCACCGTGTTCATCGAACCCCAGGCGGTGATTCCCCTCGGCAACCGGATCCGCGATCTGCAGGGGCGGGAACGGGAGCTGGAGCAGCGGCTGCTGGGGGAGCTCAGCGCCCTGGTGGGAGCCGAATCCGAGGGACTGCTGGAGCTGCAGCGCATCCTGGTGCAACTGGATACGGCGCTGGCCCGGGCGCGCTACGGCGCCTGGCTGGGAGCGGTGCGGCCTGAACTGTCCGCGGATCCAGAGACGCCCTTCGTCTTCCGCGACCTGAGCCATCCGCTGCTGCTCTGGCAGCACAGGCGCCAGGGAGGGCCGGCGGTGGTGCCGGTGAGCCTGCAGGTCGATCCCGCCCTGCGGGTGGTGGCGATCACCGGCCCCAACACCGGTGGCAAAACGGTGACGCTCAAAAGCATCGCTCTGGCGGCGCTGATGGCGCGGGCCGGCCTGTTTCTTCCCTGCAGTGGCACACCCCGGCTGCCCTGGTGCGGCCAGGTGCTGGCCGACATCGGCGATGAGCAGTCGCTGCAGCAGAACCTCTCCACCTTCAGCGGCCACATCCGCCGCATCGCCAGGATCCTTGCGGCCGTGAACGCTGCCGGCCCCGGGGAGGGCCCTCAGGCCGATGCACCATCGCCTGCCGGCGCCTGCCTGGTGCTGCTCGATGAGGTGGGTGCCGGCACCGATCCCACCGAGGGCGCGGCCCTGGCCTCAGCGCTGCTGCGCCATCTGGCCGATCGCGCCCGACTGACGATCGCCACCACCCATTTCGGGGAGCTCAAGGCGCTGAAGTACGGCGATGCACGCTTTGAGAATGCGTCGGTGGCCTTTGACGAGCAGTCGCTCTCGCCCACCTTCCGGCTGCAGTGGGGCATCCCCGGACGCAGCAACGCACTGGCGATCGCCTCCCGGCTCGGCCTTGATCCAGGGGTGATCGAGGCCGCCGCAACCGCGCTCGCACCAGGAGGCAGCGGCGATGTGAACCGGGTGATCGAGGGGCTGGAGCGCCAGCGGCAGCAGCAGCAGGAGGCGGCCGAGGCGGCGGCAGCTCTGCTGGCCCGTACGGAACTGCTGCATGAAGAGCTGCTGGCCCGCTGGCAGCAGCAGCGAGAGCAGAGCGCCGAAATCCAGGAGCAGCGGCGGCAGCAGCTGGAAACGTCGATCCGCGAAGGCCAGGGAGAGGTGCGGCGCCTGATCCGCAGGCTGCGGGCCGGGGGCAGCAGCGGCGGTCGCGAGGCGGGCGAAGTCGCACGCCAGGCCGGCCAACGCCTCAAGCAGCTGCAGCAGGAGCATGCCCCACAGGCTCCGCGCCTCGAGCACCGCGGCTGGCGGCCACAGGTGGGAGATCGGGTGCGGCTGCTGGCCCTGGGCAAGGCCGCTCAGGTGCTGGCCATCTCCGAAGACGGCACGGAACTGTCGGTGCGCTGCGGCGTGTTGCGCAGCACCGTGGCCCTGAGCGCCATCGAAGGGCTCAACGGTGAACAACCCGAGCCTCCGGTACAGCCGGTGGTGCAGATCCGCAGCCGCCGCAACCCGGCCAGCCGCGGCCCGCAGGTGCGCACCGAGGCCAACACGGTCGATGTGCGCGGGCTGCGGGTGCATGAGGCCGAAGCCGCGGTGGAGGAAAAGCTGCGCGCCGCCAATGGGCCCCTCTGGGTGATTCACGGGATCGGCAGCGGCAAGCTCCGCCGTGGCCTGCGCGACTGGCTGGCGACCCTGCCCTATGTGGAGCGGGTGAGCGATGCGGAGCAGGGGGATGGGGGCCCCGGCTGCAGCGTGGTCGTTGTCAAGTGAGGGCAGATTCGCCGTGAGCGCTCAGCCCATCGGGGGCAGGCGCAGCTCCGGTTTCGGTTCCGGCGCCGGGGGGCCAGGCAGCAGCGCCTCCCCGTCGGCATCGAACAGACGCCAGCCGGAGGGATCCACCTCCAGATGCACATCCTGGCCAACGGTCACCGCCTGATCGGGGCCGGATCGCACCAGCACGAGATGGCCTCCTTCCTGGAGACGGCAGGTGAGCAACTGCTCATTGCCAAGGGCTTCGATGTGGCAGACCTGAGCCGGCAGGTTGCGGTTGGTGGCGGGCGCCAGCCTCAGCTGCTCCGGCCGCAGGCCGCCGGTGAGTGCCTGGCCCACCCAGGCTGCGCTGGCTTGCTCGAGCGGCCCCTCCAGCAGCAGGCGCTGACCGGCCACCAGCAGCTGCGCCGGAGCGGTGATCTGCACCGGCAGCAGATTCATCGGCGGACTGCCGATGAACTGGGCCACGAACAGATTGGCGGGCCAGCGGTAGAGCTCCATCGGCGTTCCGAGCTGCTGCAAGCGGCCGGCATGCAGCACGGCGATGCGATGGCCCATGGTCATCGCCTCCACCTGGTCATGGGTGACGTACAGGGTGGTGGTGCCCAGACGCCTCTGCAGCTCGACGATCTGGCTGCGGGTGCCGGTGCGCAGCTTGGCGTCGAGGTTGCTGAGCGGCTCATCCATCAGAAACACGGCCGGCTCACGGGCGATGGCCCGTCCCAGAGCCACCCGCTGCTTCTGGCCGCCCGAGAGCTCCTTCGGCAAGCGCTGCAGCAGCCCATCGAGCTCCAGGATCGCCGCCACCTCGTTCACCCGTTGCTCAATGCGCGCTTCCCGCAGCGAGGGCAGCCGCAGCGGCCGCGGCCAGGTGCTGCTGATCCGATGCCCCTGGTCCTGAAGGGTCTGCAGCGGTGTGCGGGGGGTGCGGCGCCGCAACCCGAAGCCGATGTTGTCGGCCACATTGAGATGGGGATAGAGCGCATAGCTCTGGAAGACCATCGCCACATCCCGCTGGGAGGGTCGCAGTCGGCTGACAGGGCGATCCCCCACCCAGATCTCCCCACCGCTGGGTGTCTCCAGCCCGGCCAGCATCCGCAGCAGGGTGCTCTTGCCACAGCCGGAGGGTCCCACCAGCACGAGAAACTCCCCATCGGCAACCTGCAGATCCAGCGCCGAGAGGACCTCGACCGGCCCACTGCCACCACGCCGGGGCGGGTAGCTCTTGCGCACCTGCTGAAAGCGAACCTCGGCCACGCGAAACAGGCGACGGGCGGATCCTAGGGTTGGCTGAATGCAGTTCATCGATCAGGCCCGCGTTGTGGTCCGGGCCGGACGCGGCGGCGACGGGATCGTGGCCTTCCGCCGGGAGAAGTACGTGCCAGCCGGGGGCCCCTCCGGCGGTGACGGAGGGCGTGGTGGCCACGTGCTGCTGCGCGCCGACGGCAATCTGCAGACGCTGCTGGATTTCCAGTACAAGCGCATCTTCCAGGCCGACGACGGCCGTCGCGGCGGCCCCAACCGCTGCAGTGGCGCTTCGGGCGGGGATTTGGTGATCCGGGTGCCCTGCGGCACCGAGGTGCGCGACTGCCGCAGCGGCATCCTGCTGGGCGACCTCACCGAAGCCGGCCAGGAGCTGCTGGTGGCTGCCGGCGGCCGTGGGGGGCTCGGCAACGCCCACTACCTGAGCAACCGCAACCGCGCACCGGAGAAGGCCACCGAGGGCAAGGACGGCGAGGAATGGCAGCTGCAACTCGAGCTGAAGCTGCTGGCGGAAGTGGGGATCATCGGCCTGCCCAATGCCGGCAAGAGCACCCTGATCGCCTCGCTCTCAGCCGCCAGGCCGCGGATCGCCGACTATCCCTTCACCACCCTCGTGCCCAATCTCGGCGTGGTGCGGCGCCCGAGCGGGGATGGCACCGTCTTCGCCGACATCCCCGGCCTGATCGCAGGCGCGGCCCAGGGGGCGGGGCTGGGCCACGATTTCCTGCGCCACATCGAGCGCACCCGCCTGCTGCTGCATCTGGTGGAGGCCTGCAGCGAGGATGTCGGAGCCGAACTGGCGGTGGTGGAGAAGGAGCTTGAGGCCTACGGCCATGGACTCCACGAGCGGCCGCGGCTGCTGGTGCTCAGCAAGGCGGAGCTGCTCGATGCCCAGGCACTGCAGGACTGCCTGGAGCAACTCAGGCTCCCGGCCGAGCGCCTGGGAGAGGAGCCGCCTCTGGCGATCTCCGCGGTGACAGGCCTGGGGCTCGACGCCCTGCGAGCGGCGGTCTGGCGGCAGCTGGGGATTGAGAGCCTCTGAGGCCTGATGCAGGTCCAGACCGCGAACGCTCTGGCTGGAGAACGCCACAACACAAAAGCCGGCTGCTCCAGGCAAGCCGGCTCAGAAACGAGGATGGCGCGATGCGAACGACAGGCCGATCAGAAGGCCTCAGTCCACGCGGACCCTGGAGAGGCGATCAGTCGTCGTAGACGAGGCACTCCGGTGCATCGGGGTTGAGATCGCAGAACACCTCGAGCGGGGTGGGATCGTGCTGGTCCTCGGGGTGATGCTGCTTGTACTCCTCAAGGCTCTTGAGCTCGTCTTCCAGGTGACGCACCTTGGCATCGTCGCCCTGAGCGCGGGCGGCTTCGATGTCGTGCTTGTCCTTCTGAATGTGCTCGTCGATGCTTTTCATGCAGACGCCGGCCGGCTGCCGGAATGGACCGGGCACACCTTACGGACGTCGGCCTCCGCTGCGGGAGCTCCTGTGGGCAGCCGCTGATCTCCGTTGCGTACCGCAACGTTGACGCCTGCCGACCGCCCCCCCTGGAAAGCCCGTGCCTGCCGGGCAGCGGACGGGCGGTGGCGCTGTTGCTAGCAAGGGAAAGCATCCGCCGGGAGTTCGGCCATGACGCGCATCCGCAAGCGGCGGGGCCGCCACTTCATCGATGAAAACGGCCGGCTGTTCTGGATCAACGGGCCCGATGATCACTGCTACCTCTCGGAGCAGCGGCAGTGGCGACGCGGCCTCGACTTTGATGAGGTGCTCGACTGGAAGCAATGCGCCCCCAGCGGGCTCGTGAGCCAGCGTTTCAGCTCCCTGCAGGAGGCCTGCGAGGCCTACGAGCACTGCAGGGTGAATTGGTACCAGGACCTGTACCTGCGCCGCATGGGCGATCAGATGGCCGTGCACCGCGGCCTCGACGATTACAAACCCACGGCGATGAAGCAGGCCGAGGAGGCCGGAGCACCGGTCAGGCAGCAGCCCTGGCTTCTGCCGGAACCCTCCGGTCCGGTCTGCGGCCTGCCGCCCCGCCCCAGCGACGCGACGGCTGCCAAAGATCCCACGCTGACGCGGGACGGCAACCAGGCGGAACTGCCCCATGCGCGGCGGCGCCGGCGATCAGCCGGCCAGCTCACTGAGCGCTAGCCAGCGCTCCTCCGCGGCAGCGATCTGCTCGACCAGCTCGGCCAGCTCCTGGGAACAGGCCGCCAGCTGCTGATGATCCAGCGCGGCTGCGTCGGCGAGCTGGCCCTCCAGCTCCTGGCGGCGGAGCTCCAGGGCGGGGAGTTCCTTCTCCAGCCTTGCCAGCTCCCGGCCCTCTCCATAGCTGCGCCGTCGCCCGGCCTGAGGCACCCGGGCGGCCTGGTCTGAAGCCTCCCCGTCGCACGCTGCAACGACCTCAGGCTTGCGGGTCCCGGCAGCGGGAGGCGACCCAGCAGCCCTCTCCTGCAGACCCTGCTGCCGCTCCAGATAGGCGCTGTAATTGCCTTCGAAGCGCTCGAGGCGCCCGTCACGGAAACAGAACAGCCTGTCCACCGTCCGATCCAGAAACCAGCGGTCGTGGGAGACCACCACCACGCAGCCGCGGAAATCCTCCAGGAAGTCCTCCAGCACCGTCAGGGTCTGGACGTCGAGATCGTTGGTCGGTTCATCGAGCAGCAGCACGTTGGGGGCCTCGATCAACAGCCGGCACAGGTGCAGCCGGCGGCGCTCGCCGCCTGAAAGTCGGCTCACAGGCTGATGCTGCTGGGCGGGCGGAAACAGAAAACGCTCCAGCAGCTGGCCGGCGCTGAGGGTGCTGCCATCGAGTTCGACGCTGGAGGCAGCCTCCTTCACCACATCGATCAGCTTGCGCTCGCGGCCGGCCGCGTCCCGCTCCTCCAGCAGCACGTCGCTGTGCTGATCGAAATAGGCCAGCTTCACCGTGCTGCCGAGCTCCAGGCGACCCTGATGGGGCCGTTCGCGCAGCCCGGCGATCAGATCCAGCAGGGTGCTCTTGCCGGTGCCGTTGGGGCCGATGATCCCGACCCGGTCCTCAGGGCTGAAGGCATAGCTGAACCGGGCGAGCAGGGGAGCGTCTCCGGCCGCGTGGGATGCGGCCGTGGCCCAGATGGAGAGATCCTCGGCCTCGATCGCCCGCTTGCCGAGGCGGCGCTGGTTGCTGGCCAGGCTCAGCTCACCCTTGATCTGCCGCTTCGGGGCCTCCTGCATGGCCTCGATGCGCTGGATGCGGGCCTTCTGCTTGGTGCTGCGGGCCTTGGGGCCGCGGCTGAGCCACTCCAGTTCTCGCCGCAGTGCCCCCTTGAACTTGGCTTCGCTGGCGATGGCACTGGCCTCCTGCTCGGCCTTGCGGGCCAGGTAGTAGGCGTAGTTGCCCTGATAACTGCTGGCCTCACCCCGGTCCACCTCCACGATGCGGCTGGTCACCTGATCGAGCACATAGCGGTCATGGGTGATCAGCACCAGGGCACCCTGAAATCGGGCCAGATAGCCCTGCAACCACTGGATGCAGTCGGCATCGAGGTGGTTGGTGGGCTCATCGAGCAACAGCACATCCGGCTCAGCCACCAGCGCCGAGGCCAGTGCCAGGCGTTTGCGATAGCCGCCTGAGAGCTCACCCACCCGGCGGCCCACATCACCCACGCCGAGGCGCCCCAGCACCTCCCGGATCTGCTGCTCAAGCCCCCAGGCCTGGCTCTGATCCATGCGGGCATTGAGCTGACCGAGCTCCGCCAGCAGGGCGGTGTCGTCATGACCTGCGGCATGGGCATGGGCCAGAGCATCACTGAGGGCGGTGAAGCGCCGCAGCAACGCCATTTTCTCGCCGCTGCCCTCGAACACCTGATCGAGAACGCTGCGCTCCGGATCCATCTGAGGCTCCTGGCTGACCAGCACGATCCGGGCCTGGGGATGCACCCGGCGCAGCCCCGCTCCAGGGGGTTCAAGCCCGGCCAGCATCCGCAGCAGGGTGGACTTGCCGGCCCCGTTGGGACCGATCAGCCCCAGACGCTCCCGCTCGGCGACGTGCAGGGTCAGATCCTCGAACAGGGTGCGGATGCCGAAGTCCTTGCGCACCCCCTCCAGGCTGATCAGGCTCACCCTGCGGCCCCCTCAGCCGCCTGACGCTCACGCGCCAGATGCTCGAACACGCTCTTGTCCCCCACATCGGCCGCCGCCGGCATCGGGAACTTGCGCAGGCACAGCACCAGCAGCAGCGCGCTGGCCAGGGCCAGCAGCAGCAGGCAGGCCGATGGCGCCAGCAGGCCACTCAGACGCCCCAGCAGAGCCAGGGGCAGCAGCAGGGTCAACCCGATCGCCTCAGGCCGGCGGAAGCAGAAGAACTCCTTGAAGCCCACCCCGGTGAGCGCGGCGAAGAAGGGGCCCACCGCCAAGATCCAGAGGGGCTGGGCAGCAACGGCAGGCATCATCCCGGCCGGGCCCTCGCGCCAGGCCAGAGCGCACCCACCGAGGCAACCCAGCAGCCACAGCAGCTGCAGAGCCCGGTGCAGGGGGCGCAGATAGATGTGAATCCAGCGCAACGCCAACCCCAGGCCGGCAGCCATCAGCAGCAACCAGGGCCACAGCGCCGCTGCCCCCAGCAGGCGCCATTGGATCAGCAGCGCGATCTGCGCCACCGCCACAACGGTGAGTGCCAGCCGGTATCCGAGCACCTCGCGGCGATCGCCAGCGGTGATCGTGTACCGGCCGAACATTCCCTCAAACACAGGGTCGACCATGGCTGCAGCGCTTGGATTCATGGCAGGGGAGCGGCTGGTGGAAGGGGGCTGGCGTGCAGCAGCGATTCGAGATCGGGGGCTGCCGGGATGATGCCGGAGGGATGCAGGGGGAAGAGGGCGCCGAAGTAATCCTGCCGCCAGGCGGCCGGGAAGCAGGTCGCGGCGACGCCATCGAGGCGGTGGAAGCGGGAGCGCCAGCGCCACAGGGCCGGCAGTTGCCACAGTGGGCGGCGGCTGACCCCGAACAGGGGTGCATAGACCAGCTCCAGCCGCACCAGCGTGGGGAACAGAATCACATCGGCCAGGGTGGGCTCGGGGCCGCAGAGCCAGGATTCCCCCTGCGCCTGGCGGCGATCCAGTTCCCGCTCCACGGCCTCCAGCGCCGCGAACAGCGCCGCCTCGGCCTCGTCATAGGCGGCCTGGGTGCGGGCGAAGCCGCAGCGGTACACCCCGTCGTTGACATCTCCCTGCAGCCGCTGCCGCCACGCGTTGATCTCCTCCAGACGATCTGCGGGAGCCAGGCGCATCCCGGAAGCGGAAGGCCACTGGTCGAGCAGCTCGATCAGCTGCGCACTCTCCCCGAGCACGATGCGGCCCTGACGGCGAGACCAGAGCACCGGCACCGTGGCCCGCTGATCGGCGGCGGCACCGCTGCCGCGGTACAGCTCCGCCAGGGTGCTGCAGCCCTCAAAGGGAACGGGGAAGCGCCAGCGTCCCGCCGCGGGATCGGGCTCGACCACCACCAGATCGATCGAGCCCTCCAGCCGCCGCAGGCGATGCACCAGCCAGGCGCGATGGGCCCAGGGGCAGCTGCGGCCCACGATCAGCACGTGGGCTGAGGCTTGATCGGCGTCCACGGGCAGGGAGGGGATCTGCGTGAACGGACTGACGGGACGGCGGTAGCGGCCCTCGCGATCGGCCGGCCCCAGGCCGCCCATCAACTGCCGCCACTGGCAATGCCAGAAACCGCGGGCTGAGCGCACCAGCAACGCTGGAGGGGCCATGCCTGACAGCTCCATCCGATCTGCGTCAGGCTGACAGGTGAATGACGGGACGGCCATGGCATCGCAGCTCAGCTATGCGCTGCAGCAGCACGCAGACCGTGGCCGGGTGCTGGTGGTGGGGGGCACCCACGGCAACGAGCTCAATGGCCCCTGGCTGCTGGAGAGCTGGAGGCGTCAGCTGGCGCCCGGGCTGGTCAGCTCCCTGGCTCTGGAGCTGGTGATCGGCAACCCGGCAGCCCTGCAGCAGTGCCGCCGGTACCTCGAGCGGGATCTCAACCGCAGCTTTGCTGCTCAGCTGCTGCAGCAGGAGGGGGCAGTGCCCCTGGAGGTGGAGCGGGCGCGCGAGCTGTTGCGGATCCATGGGCCTCAGGGGCAGGTCCCCTGTCTGGTGGCGCTCGATCTGCACAGCACCACCGCCGCCATGGGGAACTCTCTGGTGCTGTACGGCCGCCGTGCGGCGGATCTGGCCCTGGCGGCAGCTCTGCAGCACCAGCTCGGGCTGCCGATCTATCTGCACGAAGCCGAGCCGAGCCAGACCGGCCATCTGGCGGAGTGCTGGCCCTGCGGCCTGGCGATCGAGGTGGGGCCGGTGCCCCAGGGCCTGCTGCAGCCGGCGATCGTGCAACAGAGCCGGCTGGCCCTGCAGGCGGCGCTTGAGGCTCTCGCTCAGGCGGCGGAAGGATCCCTGCGGCTGCCGCAGCAGCTGGTGGTGCACCGGCATCTCCACAGCCTCGACCTGCCGCGTCAGAGCGATGGCTCAGCCGCCGCCCTGATCCATCCCCAGCGGCTGGGGCGCGACTGGCAGCCGATGCGGGCGGGGGAGCCTCTGTTCCTCACGCCCGACGGACAGACGATCCCCTACCGACCGGCAGCGGGGCTGGAGAGCCAGGTGGTCTGGCCCGTGTTCATCAATGAAGCCGCCTATGGCGAAAAGGGGATCGCCCTGACCCTCACCCAACGGGAGTGCTGGCCATCCGATGCCGGCTGGGGCGCGGCTCTCTCTCAGCTGGCGGCGCGGCTGGAGCGATCACCGGGGAGCTGAGCCTCAACCGCAGGCGAGGGTCGCCTGTTCCTGGTTGCATTCCAGATCGGTGACGCTGCCGTCGGCCCAGTAGACCCGGAGCCGGTTGCCCTGATCGCTGGTGCGGTAGGTGAGGGACTTGATCGCCCCGGCAGGGAGCCTGCCGTTCGCCGCAGGCGGAACCTGAGGCGAGGAGACCCGGTTCAGCCGTGTCTCCAACTGCTGGATCTTGAGCTCGAGCTGGTTCAGGCGCTGGCCCTCAGCGCTGGGGGTGCCCTGGCAACCAGCCAGCGGGAGAACGCAGAGCAGCAGCGCCAGCAGCCGGGGGGGCTGGAAGGGGGCTTGGGGCTTGGGCATCAGCGGATCAGGCCCGTTCAGGCCCTCTCCTAGCAGCCCCCCGCAGCCTTGACCAGACGGCCAGCCCAATCCCATCCGTGCCGCGCCTTCGTGAACCACGCTTCACAAATCCCGCAAACATCCGTT
>JBAWXG010000010.1:0-41386 GCA_037144195.1 Synechococcus sp. ELA057 | reverse complement strand
TGCGCCCGCCACTGTGGCGCTCTCAGCGCTGATTCCGCAGCCGCTTCAGCAGCCTTGCCGTGAGCCGCTCGCGGCTGTCACGCCCGTAGCCCCGCAGGGCCAGCTGGCTGGCCAGCAGCCGCATCTCCGAGAGCGAGAGGCTGGCCAGCCGCAGCTCCGGCAGCCGTTTCCAGGCTCCCGATGGCGGCGGCAGCAGCGATCCATCCCGCGTCTCGCGGAAGCCGAACAGGGCGCTTCCCGCCATCCATTCCGGCACCAGCACGAACAGCACCGCCAGCAGCCCGTAGAGCTCCACCAGGCCCCGCGGCAGCGGATGCAGCGGTCCCCACCCCGATTCGCTGCTCGTGTCGTCGTCGCTGTCCTGGGCCTCAGCGGCGGCAAGCTCGTCCGTGGGTTCCGGCTCTGCCGGCTCGAGAGCCGCAGAAGCGCTGGGCTCCGCGATCGCAGCGTCAGCGCTCGTCGCCTCAGGGGCTGTGGCCTCTGGTGCTGCGGCGGGTGCGGATCGGGAAGCCTGGCTGTCCATCAGATCAGGGACTTTGATGTGGATGGCGCGCTGGGTCCCTCCCGCCACTGCAGCGGTGCGCTCGGTGCCGGATTCAGCCGTGCGCTCCAGAACACCAGGGCGAACACCAGAGCCACCGTGCAGATCAGGGACACGATCACCACCCGGTCGGAGAACGGCGTCATACCTCGTCGGTCCGCAGGCAGATCAGGCGTTGGGGAGGCTGCTCGAGCGTCAGCTCATCGCCCTGCAGGATGACGCGCATCACATCGTTGCGGTAGCTCACGCCCACAGTCTGCGCGCTGTCGCGGAACAGCAGCATGCGCCCGCCGCCGGTGATCAGCGAAGCCTGGCTCTCATTGCGCTCCAGCACCAGATGCATCTGCTTGTTGCAGAGATAGCGGTCGGAGCGGTCATAGTTCTCCCACCAGGGCGACTGCAGCGCCAGGGCATCCGGCGCCATCAGGCCCGCCGCCAGAAGCTGCAGCGAGGTGCTCACAAGCAGCAGGCGTGATCTCAGTCCCATCGATTCGGGGTCGTCATCGGCAGTGCTGTTTCAGGCCAGCGAGATCGGCTGGTTGTCCCCCCGCAGGACGCAGTGGGGAATCGACCAGTCGTAGGCCTGCCAGACATGGGCCGGCAGCCGGAAGTCGGCACCGGTGAAGGCCTCAAGAGGAATCCCGGTGGGCTGGGCCGAGCAATAGGGCCGGCTGCCTGGTTTCACCAGGTACTGCTGGTGGTACTCCTCGGCGGGGTGGAACCTGGTGGCGCCCACGATCTCGGTGGTGATCGCACCACGGCCCGCAGCGGCCAGGGCCGCTCCGTAGGCGGCGGCGCTGTCCCGGGCCATGGCCAGCAGCTGCGGATCCGCCACGGCGATGAAAGAGCGGTACTGGCTGCCCCGGTCGTTGCCCTGCCGGTCCCCCTGGGTGGGGTCATGGCATTCCCAGAACAGCTTCAGCAGATCGGAGAAGCCCGCCAGCGAGCGGTCCCACACCACCCGCACCACCTCGGCATGGCCGCTGCGGCCGCTGCAGACCTGCTCATAGCTCGGATCCGGCCAGCTGCCGCCGGCATAGCCCACGGCGGTGGTGATCACCCCAGGCAGACGCCAGAAGCCTTTTTCTGCTCCCCAGAAGCAGCCGCAGCCGAACAGGACCTCCGCCTGACCTGCGGCCGCTGGAGCATCGATCGGCGTGCCCAGCACCCAGTGGATTCCAGGAGCGTCCGGCCGGCTGGGACGGCTGGAGGCTGGGCTGTTGAACAGGCCGAACAAGGCGCGCGCTGGCGTGGCGCCCCACCCTAGGGAGAGGGGCTTTCGGACGCTGGATCGAGGGCGATGTGGTTCAGCAACGTGGTGGTGAAGGCGAACAGCAGGAACGGCAGCGACAGCACCAGGATCAGGGCCACGCCCACCAGGGCCACCATCGGCCGGCTGGTCCCCATCAGCGCCAGCCCCGCCGCCAGGCTCACGAAGATCACCCCCATCCAGATCAGGATCTGGCCGTAGATGTCACCGAACTGGAGCGTGCAGCGCAACCGGTATCCCATCAGGGCATTCACTCGGGTCATCGGAGCCTGGGAGGTCACCATGCCGATCACATCACATCCATCCCTTCAGGTAAGCCTCCAGGACCGCGCCAGTGGAGCGTCGCTCAACAACTGTTCAGAACTCTTGCGCGTCGGGCGATCGGCTCCCGCCTGCGGGACGGTGCGCCGTCAGGCGGTCTGCAGCTGTTCACTGGCCTGCTCACGCTCCCACAGCGAGCGGTAGAGCCCAGGCCTGCTCACCAGATCCTGATGCACCCCCTGCTGCACCAGGCGCCCGTCCTCCAGCACCAGGATGCGATCGCAGGAGGCCGCCGCTGAGAGCTGGTGGCTGATCAGCAGCACGGTGCGGTGGCGCTGGCTGCGTACTTCCCGCAGGATCTCGGCGGCCGTGCTGTTGTCAACGCTGGCCAGGGCGTCGTCGAGCACCAGCACCGGCGCCTCGATCAGCAGAGCCCGGCCGAGCGCCGCACGCTGGCGCTGCCCGCCGCTGAGGGTGATGCCGCGCTCCCCGACCAGGGTGCTGTAGCCATCGGGGAAGCCCTTGATGTCGCCCTCGAGCCGGGCCTGGCGGGCCGCCTGCTCGACCGCTGCCGCAGGCGCCTCCGGATCGCCGTAGCGCAGGTTGTCCGCCAGGGTGGCGGTGAACAGGAAGCCCTCCTGCGGCACCAGGGCCACCTGGCGTCGGAGCTGTCCCAGCTCCATCGCCGTGACATCCACCCCATCGAGGAAGAGGGTGGCTTCCGGCACCTCCACCATCCGCCCCAGGGCCCGCGCCAGGGTGGTCTTGCCGCACCCCACCGGCCCCACCACGGCAACCAGTTCGCCTGGCTCCACGCGCACCTCGAGATCCTGCAGGGCGGCGCGGCTGGCCCCGGGGTAGATCACCGTCAGCCCCCGCGCCTCGATCGCACCCTGGGCGGGAACCGCCGGTGGAACGGGCCTGCTCGGGGAGACGATCAGGGGCCGGCGGTTCAGCAGGCTCTCCACCCGCTCGAGACTCACCTGCCCGGTCTGAAACGTACTGAGCGTGAAGCCGAGCAGGGCGGTGGGGAAGACCAGGCGCTCGACGTAGAGGATCAGGGCCACCAGTCCGCCGATGCTGAGCCGTCCGTTGGCGATCTGGCTGCTGCCCACAGCGATCAGCAGCAGCAGGCTGAGGGAGGCGATGCCCTCCAGCATCGGGAACAGGGCGCTGCGGGTTCGGCCCAGGGCCAGTGCCGCATCACGGAAGCTTCCGTTCAGCCGGGAGAAGGCCTGCTGCTCGGTGGCCTCCTGCCCGTAGATCTTGATCGCCGCGATCCCCGAGAGGTCCTCCTGGATCAGATCGCTCAGCGCCGCCAGGGATTCCTGCTGGCGGCGCTGCTGGCGCATCATCCGCCCGCCGAACAGCCGCACCACCATGAGCATCAGCGGGTAGAGCCCCAGGGCCGCCAGGCTGAGCCAGGGGTCGATCGCCAGCATCGCCGGCACGGTGAGTCCGTAGGCCAACGCCGTGTTCGCCAGGCTGAGCACGGCGAAGCCGAGCAACCGCCGCACGTTCTCCACATCACTGGTGGCGCGGCTGATCACCTCTCCGCTGCCCGCTTGCTGCACCCAGCCCTGCTCCTGGCGCAGCACGTGGTCGAAGATCCGCTGCTTGAGGTCGGCCTCCACCTGCCGGCCCACCCCGAACACCAGCATCCGCGACCACAGCCGCACCAGAGCCATCAGCGAGGCCAGCGCGGTGATCAGCAGGGCCTGGTGCAGCACCGCCTGAAGACTGAAGCCCTGATGCAGGTCGTTGACCACCTGCTTCACCTGCAGCGGGATCGATACCCCGAGCAGATTGACCACCAGCAGAGCCGCCGCTCCCAGCAGCACATCCCGGCGGTGGGGGCGCAGGTAGCGAGCGATCAGGCGCAGCCGCGGGCTGACCATGGGGGGCGGCAGGGCTCCCTAACCTACGCAGCTGTGGCAGGGGAACCGGGCCGATGGAACAGCAGAACCACCCCCTGCATGCCGCTGATCGCGACACGGTCGACCGTCTGCTGGCCGCCGATCCCCCGTCGGATGACCATCTGATCGATGCGGCCCGTCTGTTGATGCGCTACGACGGCTTCCCCGGTGCCACCGATCTGCAGGACGATCTGGCACGGGTGCTGCGCCTCTGGGGGTTGAAACCGGAGGAGCTGCAGCAGCGCACCCGTGCGCTGTGGGCTGCCGGCTATCGGCCGGGTATGCCTGTTGCCAGCGAGGGTGTGGGCTCCGGCTTCGATACCGCAGCGGCCGACTCTCCCTGATCGATGAACACGGCGTTGGTACGCCGGACGGTCGCCAGAATGACCCTCCTCAGGTGATAGTGGTGCTGTCCCCATCACCCGGCCCGGCGTGCACTGCACCCGGGCTTTTTTCTGGCCTGTCCCACCATGTGCGCCGCTCCGTCGCTTCCCGCTCTGTTGGAGAGGCTTCTGGCCGGAGAGGATCTGAGCCCTGAAGCTGCCACCGCCCTGATGCGGGGCTGGATGTCCCAGGAGGTGGAGCCTGTGCTCACCGGCGCCCTGTTGGCGGCGCTGCGGGCCAAGGGGGTCAGCGGCGGGGAGCTGGCCGCCATGGCCTCCGTGCTGCGCGATCACTGCCCCCTGCCGGGACCGCGGCCGCAGTTGTCTCTGGTCGATACCTGCGGCACCGGTGGAGCCGGATTTGACAGCTTCAACATCTCGACGGCCGTGGCCTTCACCGCCGCTGCCTGCGGCGCCCATGTGGCCAAGCACGGCAACCGCAGCGCCAGCGGTCGCGTCGGTTCCGCGGATGTGCTCGAGGCCCTGGGCCTGCCGCTGCAGGCGCCGGCGGCTCGGGTGATCGCTGCCCTGGAGCCCGCCGGTGTCACCTTCCTGTTCGCCCCGGGCTGGCATCCCGCGCTGGTGTCCCTGGTGCCGCTGCGGCGGGCGCTCGGGATCCGCACGGTGTTCAACCTGCTGGGCCCCCTGGTCAATCCGCTGCGACCCGAGGCTCAGGTGCTGGGGGTGGCCCGGGAGGATCTGCTCGACCCGATGGCGGAGGCCCTGCTCCGGCTGGGGCAGCGCCGCGCCGTGGTCGTCCATGGCTGCGGCGGCCTCGATGAGGCAACCCTGGCCGGCCCCAGCCCGATGCGGCTGCTGCGCGATGGCGTGATCCAGCAGGAGTGGCTCGATCCGGCCGCCCTCGGTCTGGCTGTCGCTCCCCTGGAGGCTCTGGCCGGGGGCGGTCTGGAGGAGAACCGCGCGATTCTCGAGGCGGTGCTGCAGGGGGCTGGCACCGGTCCCCAGCGGGATGTGGTGGCGCTGAATGGGGCCCTGGTGCTCTGGGCGGCCGGGCTGGAGGACACCATCGCCGCTGGGCTCGATCGAGCCCGCAGCAGCCTGGCGAGCGGCGCCCCCTGGCAGCGGCTGCTGGCTCTGCGGGATGCTCTTGGGGAGCCCGCCGGGGCATGATCAAGCCATCTGCCCCGATGGCTGTGATCTCCAGTCCTGCTGCGGATGTGGCCAGCTCTGCCCGTCAGCCTGCCCTGCTGCTGCTGGCCGATGGACTGCTGCTGCGCGGTGAAGCCTTCGGCGCCCGCGGCACGGTGCTGGGCGAGGTGGTCTTCAACACCGGCATGACCGGGTATCAGGAGGTCATGACCGATCCGAGCTACGCCGGTCAGCTCGTCACCTTCACCTATCCGGAACTGGGCAACACCGGCGTCAACAGCCAGGACCTGGAGGCCGACAGGCCCCATGTGCGCGGTGTGATCGCCCGCCAGCTGGCTCCCTGCGCCAGCAGCTGGCGGTGTGAGGAGGAGCTGGATCCGTGGCTGCGCCGCCATGGGGTGGTGGGCATCCGCGGTATCGACACCCGTTCACTGGTGCGCCACCTGCGCGAGGGGGGTGCCGTCAACGGCGTGATCTGCAGCGATGGCACCAGCCCCGCAGCGCTGCAGGAGCGGCTGCGTCAGGCTCCCCTGATGACCGGCCTCAACCTGGCGGAGACGGTCACCACAGCCGAGCCCTACCAGTGGAGCCAGCCCTGCCCGGCGGGCTTCGACCAGCGGCTGCAGAGCCAGCCTGAGCGTCCCTACCACGTGGTGGCGATCGATTTCGGCATCAAGCGCGCCATCCTCGAGCGCCTCGTGGCCCATGGCTGCGAGGTCACCGTGCTGCCGGCCGGCAGCACGGTGGAGCAGGTGCTCGAGCACCGCCCCGAGGGGGTCTTCCTCTCCAATGGACCCGGTGATCCGGCTGCGGTCGAAAGCGGTATCGCCCTGGCCCGCGGCCTGCTGGAGCAGCGCGATCTGCCCCTGTTCGGCATCTGCCTGGGGCACCAGATCCTCGGCCTGGCCCTGGGGGGCCGCACCTTCAAGCTCGGCTACGGCCATCGCGGTCTCAACCACCCCTGCGGTGCGCCGGGCTTGGTGGAGATCACCAGCCAGAATCACGGCTTCGCGCTCGATCCCGAATCCCTGCCTGAGCGGGTGACGATCACCCACCACAACCTCAACGACAGGACGGTGGCGGCCCTCGCCCTGCGCGATCAGCCGGTGTTCGGTGTGCAGTACCACCCGGAGGCCAGCCCAGGCCCCCACGATGCCGATCACCATTTCGGCCGCTTCGTGGCGCTGATGGCGCAGCGCCGCTGAGACCCGCCTGCAGCGGCCCCGCCGCCTGTGCGCAGGGAGCTGTTCTGCTTGCCCGTGGCAGCGTTGTCTGTGCGTTTTGCTGCAGAACGGTCAATTCCCGTTGCCGTCTCTACACTTCGACCCGATTGCCACCCGGGGGGACTCGAGCCATCTCCGACCTTCAGCGACTGACCGTCTCACTGCGCGGCGGCCTCAGCCAGCAGGCCCGCTGCCAGCTGTTCACCTTCACCGGCCAGCTGGACGCCTACTCCGACAAGCAGTTCCTCGAGTTCGTGACCTCGAGCCTGGCGGCCACACCGTCGCCGGTGGTGATCGACCTCAGCCGCATCGACTTTCTCGATTCCTCCGGCCTCGGTGCCCTGGTGCAGCTGGCCAAGCAGTTCCAGCAGAGTGAGCAGCAGTTTTTGTTGGTGGGCAACGCCCGGGTGATGCAGACCGTGAAGCTGGTCCGCCTGGAAGAGTTCCTGAATCTCCAGCCCGATCTGGAGTCAGCCCTTGGCCGCCTCACCGCGGCCTGAGCCCTCCACCCTGTGGCTGGCCTCCCTGCCGGCCCAGCCGCCGCAGACCGATCTTGGAGCGCTCCAGCTCGCCTGGCTCGGTGATGCCGTCTGGGATCTGCATCAGCGGCTGCGCCATTGCCGGCTACCCGGACGTGCCGCCGATCTGCATCACGCCGTGGTGGCGGAGGTGAAGGCTCAGGCCCAGGCCGGGGCCCTGCAGCGGCTGGATCCCTGGCTGACGGCGGAGGAGCGCGAGCAGGTCAGGCGCGGCCGCAACCGGGCCGGCGCCGGTCCCCGGGGAGGTGACCGGGCCCTGTATGGGCAGGCCACGGGATTTGAGACGATGCTGGGATGGCTCTTTCTGCGAAATCCTGGGCGGCTGGCCGAGCTCCTGGATCACCTCGAGGAAACCGCATCTCCCTCCGCTCCCCACGCCCATGAGTCCCCGCCCTGATCGCCGCTCCGATTCCCGCTCGGAGCGCGGTCCACGCCGTTCCGCCGGCGGCCCCCCCGGCCGTGGTTCCGGCCGCCCATCCGGATCGTCCCGCCCCGCTGAGGGGCGGCGTGGGCGCTGGGCGCCCCCGGCCGGCGATGGCGGTGGGGAGCGTCCCCGCTTCCGCCGCGATGAACGCCCGGCCCAGGGCGAATGGACGCCCCGGGAGCGTCCCAGTGGTGGCCTGCGTCCCCCCCGCGGCGAGGGCAGCCGCTTCGGTGATCAGCGTCCGCCCCGCGATCGCTTCGGCGAGGGCAGGCCGGCGGAGCGCCGCTTCGATGGGGAGCGCCCGGCTGCCGACCGTCCTCCAGCTGGCCGTTTCCCTGCCGGTCGTCCCCCCCTGGGGGCCGGAGCCGGCCCTCGTGAGTTCAGGCGCGGTGCCGGGGGGCGTCCGGGCATGCGCCCGGCCGGCCGGCCCATGTCCTACGGCCGTCCGCCCGGTCGGCCCTTGGGCCCTGTCGGTGGCAGCGCCGCTGAGCCTGCCGAACAGGGGGAGTACCACGCCGGTGCAGCCCCCAGCGACCTGATCTGGGGCCGCCATGCGGCCCAGGCCGCCCTGGAGAGCGGTCGCCCAATCCACCGGGTCTGGTGCACCCCGGAGATGCGCTTCAGCCCCCGCTTCCTGCAGCAACTGCGCGAGGCCAAGGCGGGCGGTGTGCTGGTGGAGGAGGTCACCTGGGCGCGGCTGGGCCAGATCAGCGGTGGTGCCGTGCATCAGGGGATCGTGCTGCAGCCGGCGGCGGCCGAGACCCTCGATCTCCCCTCCCTGATCGATGGCTGCCGCACCCTGGGGGAGCCGCCGCTGCTGATCGCCGTGGATGGACTCACGGATCCCCAGAACCTTGGGGCGATCGTGCGCAGCGCCGAAGCGCTTGGGGCCCATGGCATGGTGCTGCCCCAGCGCCGCAATGCCGGGCTCACGGGTTCTGTGGCCAAGGTGGCGGCTGGCGCTCTTGAGCATCTGCCGGTGGCGCGGGTGGTGAACCTCAACCGCTCCCTCGATGCCCTGCGCCAGGAGGGCTACCGGGTGATCGGCCTGGCGGCCGAGGGCTCCGTCACCCTGGAGGAGGCCGATCTGGAGGGGCCGCTGGTGATCGTGACCGGCTCGGAGGGTGATGGCTTGTCCCTGCTGACACGCCGCAGTTGCGACCAGCTGGTGCGCATCCCCCTGCGCGGCGCCACCCCCAGCCTCAATGCCTCGGTGGCCACGGCCCTGCTGCTGTTCGAGATCGCCCGTCGCGGTTGGATGCAGGGATTGCGCGGCCAGTCCCCGGCTCCGCGGATCCAGCGTCCCGCCATGGCCACCGAGCCCGCCGCCCTGCCGGAGGACGCAGCGGAGCCCTCGGATGCTGCTGTGATGCCGGCGCTGGAAACGGCAGCGGAGTCAGCAGCAGCCCCTGAGGTCGAACCATGGATTGAGCCTGCAACAACCGTGGAGCCGGCTCCTGCGCTGGAGGAGGAATCGCCCGGCGCCTGGATGGAACAGCCGGAACAGGAACCCGTCTGGGCTCCCGAAACGGGGGACGCAGCGGAAACAGCCGGCACCACCGTGCCTGGAGCGCCTGAGCAGGTTTCCCCCTGGGAGAGCGCCGTCCAGCAACGGGCAGACACAGACGCGGATGGCTTCGCTCAGGGCGAACCCTCGGGCGATCCCCCCGTGCAAGCCGATGAGGAGCCCGGGGCGTTCCAGGGTGACATCCATCTCTGAGCCATCGGTGCGTAGCCGCCCCCATCGATCCCCCCGGCCGGCCCGGCCTGGTGGGGATCGGGCGGAAGGATTTTTGGCCGCCGGCTCGGGACTGGTCAGAATGGTGTCCAAGCGAGCTCAATCCTGATGAATCCCCTCCTCTGGCCGATGCGCAACCTGGCCAACGGGCTTGGGATGGCCTGGTGGGCCCGAGTTGAGACCCGTTCCCCCGATGCCGTCTACTGGTTCGGGCCCTTCGTGCGGCGCAGCACCCTGGAGGAGGCCCTGCCGGATTTCCTCAACGATCTGCGCTCCGAGTCGCCCCTGTCGCTCGACTACAGCCTGGTGCGCACCACGCGCCACGAGCCCCTCACCGAGCTGCCGGGAGGCAATGGCCACCGCCCCACCGCCGTCGTCGCCGACTGATAGCGTCGGCCCAGTGTTCCGGCGGCTGAATGGGGATCGCGCAGTGGCGTGAGCGTCTGGCGCGCTCGGAGGTCTCCGCCCGGGAACTCACCGATCTGCATCTGGCGCGGATCGAGGCGGTCGATCCCACCGTGAACGCCTTCCTGGAGGTGACGGCGGAGCGGGCCCGCGCCGACGCCGATCGCATCGATCAGGCCCGTGCCGCCGGCGAGGCCTTGCCTCCCCTGGCCGGAATTCCCCTGGCGATCAAGGACAACCTCTGCACCAAGGGGATCCGCACCACCTGCTCCAGCCGCATGCTGGAGACCTTCGTGCCGCCCTACGAATCCACCGTCACCGAGCGGCTGTGGCAGGCCGGGGCCGTGCTGCTCGGCAAGACCAATCTCGATGAGTTCGCCATGGGCAGCTCCACCGAGACCTCGGCCTTCGGGCCCAGCCGCAATCCCTGGAATCCTGAGAAGGTGCCAGGCGGCAGTTCCGGCGGCAGCGCCGCCGCTGTTGCTGCCGGCGAATGCATCGGCTCCCTGGGATCCGACACCGGCGGCTCGATCCGTCAGCCCGCTTCCTTCTGCGGAGTGGTGGGTCTCAAGCCCACCTATGGCCGCGTCAGCCGCTATGGCCTGGTGGCCTTCGCCAGCTCCCTCGATCAGGTGGGCCCCTTCAGCACCAGCGTCGCCGATGCGGCTGAGCTGCTGCAGGTGATCGCCGGAGCCGATCCCCGTGATTCCACCTGCCTGAAGGCGCCGGTGCCCGATTACCGCGCCGCCCTCAGCCAGCCGGTGGCGGGCCTGAAGGTGGGCATCGTGCGCGAATGCTTTGAGGCCGAGGGGCTTGATCCCCAGGTGAAGGCCTCGGTGCTGGCCGCCGCCGCCCAGCTGGAGGCCCTCGGCTGCGAGCTGGTGGAGGTGAGCTGCCCTCGCTTCAACGACGGCATCGCCACCTACTACGTGATCGCCCCCTCGGAGGCCTCGGCCAACCTGGCCCGTTACGACGGAGTCAAGTACGGCTACCGGGCCGATGAGGCCGCCAGCCTGGCGGAGATGACGGCCCGCAGCCGGGCTGAGGGCTTCGGTGAGGAGGTGCAGCGCCGCATCCTGATCGGCACCTATGCCCTCTCGGCCGGCTATGTCGATGCCTACTACAAAAAGGCCCAGCAGGTGCGCACCTTGATCCGCCGTGATTTCGATCGTGCCTTCGAATCGGTGGATGTGCTGCTCACCCCCACCTCGCCCACCACGGCCTTCGGTTTCGGTGCCCACAGCGAGGATCCGCTGGCCATGTACCTGGCGGACCTGCTCACCATCCCGGCCAACATGGCCGGCCTGCCTGCCATCAGCGTGCCCTGCGGCTTCGACGATCAGGGGCTGCCGATCGGCCTGCAGCTGATCACCGGCGTGCTGCAGGAGGAGCGGCTGCTGCAGGTGGCCCATCACTACGAGCAGGCCGCCGCCGTGATGGCGTCGCGCCCGGCGGCACCGCTGGTGCCGGCCTGAGGTCTGAGCGCCCGGCCACCACATCTGGTGTGACAGTGGTCGCCTGTGGCGCCGGAGACACTGAATCTTGAGCGCGTCTGCCCCTAACCTGGGTGCCCCGGCAGTGGTGTCTTGGCCTTCGTCCCGCTCCACAACCACAGCGATTACAGCCTGCTGGACGGCGCGAGCCAGCTGCCGCAGATGGTGGAGAGGGCCGTGGAGCTGGGCATGCCGGCCCTGGCGCTGACCGATCACGGCGTCATGTATGGCGCCATCGAGCTGCTGAAGCTCTGCACCAAGGCGGGCATCAAGCCGATCATCGGCAATGAGATGTATGTGATCAACGGCTCGATCGAGGATCCGCAGCCGAAGAAGGAGCGCCGCTATCACCTGGTGGTGCTGGCGAAGAATGCGGTCGGCTATCGCAACCTGGTGAAGCTCACCAGCATCAGCCACCTGCGCGGCATGCGCGGCCGCGGCATCTTCGCCCGTGCCTGCATCGACAAGCAGCTGCTGAAGCAATACAGCGAGGGACTGATCGTCGCCACCGCCTGCCTCGGCGGCGAGATCCCCCAGGCGATTCTGCGGGGCCGCCCCGATGCGGCCCGTGAGGTGGCCCGCTGGTATCAGGAGCTGTTCGGCGACGACTTCTATCTCGAGATCCAGGATCACGGCGGGATCGAAGACCGGATTGTCAACAGCGAGATCGCCCGCATCGGATCCGAACTCGGCATCCAGCTGATCGCCACCAACGACGCCCACTACCTCAGCAGCGGTGATGTGGAGGCCCACGACGCTCTGCTGTGCGTGCTCACCGGCAAGCTGATCACCGATGAGAAACGGCTGCGTTACACGGGAACCGAGTACATCAAGAGCGAGCAGGAGATGGGGCGTCTGTTCGCCGACCATCTCGAGCCCGATGTGATCGCCGCCGCCATCGCCAATACCGTGAAGGTGGCCGACAAGGTGGAGGACTACGACATCCTCGGCCGTTATCAGATGCCCCGTTTCCCGATTCCCGAGGGGCACACGGCGGTGTCCTACCTCAGCGCGGTGGCCGATCAGGGTCTGCGCGATCGTCTCGACCTGGGAGCCGATGATGCAATCCCGGCGGAGTACGGCGAGCGGCTGCAGTTCGAGCTGCAGGTGATGGAGCAGATGGGTTTTCCCACCTACTTCCTGGTGGTGTGGGACTACATCCGCTTCGCCCGGGAGAACGGCATCCCGGTGGGCCCGGGACGGGGCTCGGCTGCCGGATCACTGGTGGCTTACTCCCTGGGAATCACCAACATCGATCCGGTGAAACATGGCCTGCTGTTCGAGCGGTTCCTCAACCCCGAACGCAAGTCGATGCCGGATATCGACACCGACTTCTGCATCGAGCGCCGCAGCGAGGTGATCGCCTACGTCACCGAGCGCTATGGCGAGGACAAGGTGGCCCAGATCATCACCTTCAACCGCATGACATCCAAGGCGGTGCTCAAGGATGTGGCCCGGGTGCTCGACATTCCCTATGGCGAAGCCGATCGCCTGGCCAAGCTCATCCCGGTGGTGCGTGGCAAGCCGGCCAAGCTCAAGGAGATGATCGGCGAGGACTCTCCCAATGCGGAGTTCCGTGAGAAATATCAGGGCGACCCGAAGGTGAAACACTGGGTGGATCTGGCGATGCGCATCGAGGGCACCAACAAGACCTTCGGCGTGCATGCCGCCGGTGTGGTGATCGCCGCCGATCCCCTTGATGAACTGGTGCCGCTGCAGCGCAACAACGACGGTCAGGTGATCACCCAGTACTTCATGGAGGATGTGGAGTCGATGGGGCTGCTGAAGATGGACTT
Source organism: Synechococcus sp. ELA057 (assembly GCA_037144195.1). Classification (GTDB taxonomy): domain Bacteria; phylum Cyanobacteriota; class Cyanobacteriia; order PCC-6307; family Cyanobiaceae; genus Cyanobium. The sequence goes on along the minus strand of JBAWXG010000010.1, from coordinate 28,287 downwards.
CCTCGGCCTCAAGAACCTCACCATGATCGACAAGACCGTCGATCTGATCGCCAGAAGCAGCGGCCAGGCTGTGGATCCCGATGACCTGCCCGAGGCGGATGAGGCCACCTTCGCGTTGCTGGCCCGCGGCGATCTCGAGGGAATCTTCCAGCTGGAATCGAGCGGCATGCGCCAGATCGTGCGCGATCTCAAGCCTTCATCCCTGGAGGACATCTCCTCGATCCTCGCCCTCTATCGCCCCGGTCCTCTGGATGCGGGCCTGATCCCCAAGTTCATCAACCGCAAGCATGGCCGCGAGGCTATCGATGTGGCCCACGCCAAGCTCGAGCCGATCCTGCGGGAGACCTACGGGATCATGGTGTATCAGGAGCAGATCATGAAGATCGCTCAGGATCTGGCCGGTTATTCACTCGGTGAGGCCGATCTGCTGCGTCGCGCGATGGGCAAGAAGAAGAAGAGTGAGATGGAGAAACACCAGGGCGTGTTCGTCAAGGGGGCCAGCGAACGGGGCGTCGACCCGAAGATCGCTGAGGCCCTGTTCGAGCAGATGGTGCTGTTCGCCGAATACTGCTTCAACAAGAGCCATTCCACGGCCTATGGCGCCGTCACGTATCAGACGGCCTATCTCAAGGCCCATTTCCCGGTGGCCTACATGGCCGCGTTGCTCACGGTCAATGCCGGCCAGAGCGATCGCGTGCAGCGGTATATCGCCAACTGCCAGGCGATGGGCATCGAGGTGCTGCCGCCGGATGTGAATGCCTCCGGCATCGACTTCACCCCGGTGGGTGATCGCATCCTGTTCGGGCTCTCGGCGGTGCGCAATCTCGGCGACGGCGCCATCCGCGCCCTGATCGAGGCGCGTCAGAGCGATGGTGTCTTCAGCAGCCTGGCGGATCTGTGCGATCGCCTTCCTGGGCAGACCTTCAACCGCCGCGCCCTGGAATCGCTGATCCATTGCGGCGCCCTCGATGCCCTCGAGCCCGGCGCCAACCGCGCCCAGCTGATGGCCGATCTCGATCTGGTGCTCGACTGGGCCGGTGGACGTGCCAGGGACAGGGCCAGCGGGCAGGGCAATCTGTTCGATCTGTTCGCCGGTGCCTCCAGCGCTGCGGCCGGTGAGCCGCTGCCAGCCCCCCGCGCGGCGCCGGTCGCCGATTACTCGCCGACCGAGAAGCTCAAGCTGGAGAAGGAGCTGCTGGGCTTCTACATCTCTGATCACCCGCTGCGGCAGCTGTCTTCCCAGGTGAAGCTGCTGGCGCCGGTGGGGCTCGCGAGTCTGGAGGACCTGACCGACAAGGCCCGCATCAGCTGCGTGGCGATGGTGTGCGAGCTGCGGATGGTGACCACCCGCAAGGGAGATCGCATGGCGGTGCTGCAACTGGAGGATCTCAGCGGTTCCTGTGAGGCGGTGGTGTTTCCCAAGGCCTTTGCGCGCCTGGTCGATCACCTGATGGTGGATGCGCGCTTGCTGGTGTGGGCTTCGGTGGACCGGCGCGATGAGCGGGTGCAGCTGATCGTGGACGACTGCCGCAGCATCGAGGATCTGCAGCTGCTGCAGGTGGATCTGGCCCCCCAGGAGGCCGGAGACATCGCCATCCAGCACCGCCTGCGTGAGTGTCTCACCCGCCATCGGCCTGGCCAGGAGGAGGCCGGGGTGCGGGTGCCGGTGGTGGCCCGGGTGGTGGCCGAAGGCGAGAGCCGCTGGGTGCGCCTCGGCCCCCAGTTCTGCGTGGCTGATGCACCAGCGGCCCTGGAGACCCTCACCTCCGCCCGCTTCCGCGCCCAGCTGTGCAGGCCGCTGGGGGGCGGCTGAGGGGCAGGGCGGTCGATCTGCACGGTGAACGTTCACTCGATTGACGTTCAAGCCCCGAGGGTGCAGGTTCTACAGACAGAAACTGATTGGCTGCTGCGAACTGATCTGGCTGTCGGTACAACATCGCTGTTGCCGGCCAGTCACATCTTCAGCTGGTCGTCGAGGGCGACGCGGCTGGTGCTGGTGGCTGTGGCGGTCATCGAGCGGGGGTGGCGGTCTGGCCGGTGCGGGGCACCAGGTTGATCTCGACGTCGCAGCCGAGCACATCGGCGTAACGGCGGAGGGTGGTGAGTGCGGGCAGGTGCTTGCGGGATGCTTCCAGCCGGCTGATGGCGCTGCGGGTGGTGCCCATTCGGGTGGCGACTTCTTCTTGAGTGAGGCCTGCGCGTTTGCGGGCATCGAGCAACTGGCGCAGCAGGCGGAATTCCACGGCTGCTTCCTGCCTGGCCTCCGCATAACCGGGGATCTGCTCAACGCGGGCGCGTTCGGCCTTGCGATCGCGGACGACAGGTTCGTAGGGGATGTCAGCCATGGCGTTTGACCTCCTTGAGGCGTTGACGGGCGATTGCAAGCTCGCGCTTGGGCGTTTTCTGGGTCTTTTTGACGAAGGCGTGGAGGATCGTGATCACCCGTCCGCTGCAGTAGCAGTAGAAGGCCCTGCCAATGCCGGAGCGGCTTTTGGGCCTGAGCTCAAACAGGCCATCGCCCATGGCCTCGGAGTGGGGTGCCCTGAGCTGGGGTCCGTGGACTTCCAGCAGGTCGAGCAGCTCATCGCAGCGGGCCAAAAGGTCGACAGGCCATTCCTCGATCTCCTCGCGGACGCGGGAGCTGTAGTACTCGACCCGAAACGACGGTTCCATGTTAGCGCGTGTGCTACGTGCTCTCTGGGTTGCTTTTGGGTGAAGGTGAGGCGGTGGGTGTCGCGATCAAGTTCAGCACTTATGGCCTGAATGGGAGTGGCTACCAGCTCCTGGCTCCTGCTGTCGTTGGCGGCCAGCAGGGTCTGGCGGCTCTGCCCTTGGTTGAGCAGGTTGCTCGGCAGCATCAGGATGCGATCGGTGACCTTCTCCGCCAAGGTGCCTGGCCAGGGCTTCTGCCTGCGGCCAGTGCTGCGTCGACGCCAATCCTCAGCTCAGAGTCTTCATCTGCTGAGCCTGCTACCGCTACGTGGGCCTACGGCACCGTGCCCGCAATCTGGCAGGCATCCCTAACCGCCGCCAGCCTGCCGCATGCTGCGGATCGACTGGCGCAGCCGGGAGATGTTGAGACCGATCTGCTCCGTGCCGATCAGGCTGCCGGGTGCGTCCTCCCAGCTGGCGGAGAGCACCCCGTAACTCAGGCCCAGCAGCCCCAGCAGGAAGCACCCCCCCGAGGCCACCAGAGTGGCGCCGGGGGGAATCTCGGCGATGCCGCGGCTCACCAGCAGATAGCTGCCCACGAACACCCCCATGCCCATCAGCGAGGGAATCCCGGTGGCGAGGGCGATGCGCCGCATCATCCGCTGGGCCACCGTCTCGGGGATCGCCTTGCTGTTGCTCTGCCGCTTCGCCTGGCCGCGGCCCCCTGACGCGCTCCCGACGCTGGCGGGTCGCTTGAGGCTGGGTGCCCCGTAGGCCTTCGACAGATCAGCGCTCCCGCTTGGGGCACTGCCAACGGCCCCCGAACCGGGCTCCGCTGCAAAACCCTTGCCTGTTCCGACAGATCCCGCAGTTCCGTGGCTCTCGTTGCCGGATCTGCCTTCAGCCGGACGCTTGCCAGAGCCCTTGGAATCCCGCCTGGCGGCCATGATCGAGGTGTCCTGAGGGGATCAGCCGCGGATGCCGAGGCGGGCGATCAGGGCGGCGTAGCGCGCTTCGCTCTGGTTGCGCAGATAGCCCAGCAGACGCTTGCGGCGGCCGATCATCTTGAGCAGGCCCTGGCGCGAGGAGAAGTCGTGGATGTTCTTCTGCAGGTGGCCGCTGAGCTGGCTGATGCGGTCGCTGAGCATCGCCACCTGCACCTCCACCGAACCGGTGTCGGTTCCATGGGTCTGATGCTCATTGATCAGTTCCTGTTTGCGGGTGGTGGTGAGCGGCATGGGGAAGGATTGAACGCGCGGCGCGACCTGGCGGACCGATGGATCACCATACCGTCCCACGGGCGTCCGCTCCCTTCCGAGCGGCCTTGATCAGGCGGCGGGTCGCGACAGCCAGCGCAGACATTCGCGGATCCAGCCGTCCGTGTCGCCCTCGCTGCAGTCGCCCTGGGCGGCGACCGCCCGGATCGCCCGGTGGATTTCCAGCATCTCGTAGCCCAGTGCCGCCAGGGTGAGCTGCAGGTCCTCCCGCCCCTGGCCAGCGGGCATGGCCTCGGCGCTCGGCAGCGCCTCCGCTGTTGCCGCCGCCCCATTCAGCAGTTCCGGGAAGCGCTCCTGCAGGCGGCTGCGCAGCTCCACCGCCAGCCGCTCCGCCGTGCGCTTGCCCACCCCCTGGGCCTGCATCAGGCTGCGCAGATCGGCATGAACGATCGCCGCCACCAGCTCCTCAGCCTTCAGGCTGCCGAGCAGACCCATGGCCATCTGGGGACCGACCCCACTGACGGAGATGAGTTCGCGGAACAGGTCGCGCTCGCGGCGGCTGCCGAAGCCGTAGAGCACCCAGCCGTCTTCGCGCATGCTCACATGCACATGCAGGTCCAGCACCTCTCCCTGGAGCGGCAGCAGCCGCCACTGGCGGGTGGTGATCTGCAGCTCGTAGCCCACTCCCTGGCAGATCAGCAGCAGACCGCAACGGTTGGCTTGCTGCCATGGTTCGGCCACCTCGCCCCGAAGCCAGCCGATCATGGGAACACGTGCGCCGGCTCCCATGCTGCCCGCCCTGTCCACCCACCTGTCGACCGTTCTGTCCGCGCTGCTGCGCCGGTTGCGGATGCCGCTGCTGTCGCTGCTGCTCACCCTGTCGCTGTCCCTGCAGGCCTGCGCCGCCGCCGGCCAGCCCCCGCGGGCGGTGCTGCTGCAGGCCCTGGCGCTGCAGATCCAGCTCACCCAGGCCCAGGTGGCTGCCGCGCTGCAGCTCCAGCCGGGCGGAGCGCCGGAGGTGTCTCGGGTGCGGATCGAGCAGCAGGAGGCGATCCCCATCGGCGATGGACGAGGCCTGCATCTGAGCGGCCGCTTCGACTGGCGCCTGGCCGACGATCCGATCCGCGTCGACAGCGCCTTCGATCTTTATCTCCTGCGGGGTGAGCGCGGCCAGACATGGAGATTGGCGCGGCCGGTGGGTTCCGCTCCGGATGGCCGGCAGCAGTGGATCAGCGACCCTCTGCCGCTGAAGGGAGAGTCGCCGGTGGCGTTCCCCAGCCCAGCCAGCGGCACAACAGCGGCAGGCTGAGTCCCTGCAGCAGCAGGTTGAGCATCACCACGGTGAACACGATCCCCGAACCGTTGCTCTGGATCTGAGCGGCCAGGGCGGGATCGATGCCAGGCAGCCTGGGGATCGCCTCCATCGCCGTGATGCTCAGGGACAGCGGCACGGCGCCCCGCAGGCCGCACCAGCAGATCAGGGTCGTCTCCCTGCGGTCGAACGGCGACCAGCGCTGGAAGGCGAGCACGCTCAGCGGCCGGGCGACCAGCATCAGTCCCAGCGCGCAGACGAAGCCTTCGCTGAGCGAGGAGAGCAGATCGGCGGGCCGCGTGTTGATCCCGTAGATCAGAAACACGGTGATCTCCGTCATCGTGTTGAAGGGCAGCAGCGTCTCCTGAAGGGTGTCCGGGGTGATGTGGCTGTTGCTGTAGTGCGCGTTGCACAGATACAGGCCGGTCACATACACGCTCAGAAAGCCCGAGCCCCGCAGCAATTCGGCGCTGCCGAAGGAGAGCAGTCCCAGGGCGATCCCCAGCAGCAGCAGCTCCTCACGCTGGCGCACCAGGCGGTTGAGGCAGGCGCTGGCGAGGAATCCCATCACCAGTCCCACCAGCACACCGGCGCCGATCTGCTGCACGAATTCGCGCACCTGGGCCAGCAGCATCAGCGGCAGGGAGGTGGCGGCTCCGGAGCGGCTCGAGAGAGACAGCACGATGCCCAGCAGCAGGATGGCGGCCGGGTCATTCACCGACGATTCGAATTCCACCAGGTGCCCCAGGCGGCGGGGGACGGCCCGCCCGACGCTGTCGAGCACATTCATCGTGGCGCCGGCGTCGGTGGATCCCAGGCAGACGGCCACCAGCAGGGCCACTGACAGGGGAATCTGCTCGAAGCCCAGGGCGATGCCGCCGGCATCGGGGGAGGCCGTGAACCACACGATCAGACCCAGCAGCAGGGTGGAGATCACCACGCCACCGAAGGCGAGCAGCAGCCCGAAGCGCAGAAAGCCACGCATGGCCTTCAGTTCGGTGCGCAGCCCCGCGTAGAAGAGCAGCACCGCCAGGGTGATGGTGTGGATGGTCTGGATGGCGCCGGGGGTGAACAGGGTGACCCTGGGATTGATCGCCAGACCCAGCAGCAGCACCCCCAGCACCGCCGGCACACCGAACTTCAGCGAGATGCGGCTGATCGCGAGCGTGCCCAGGAACAGGGCGCCGATCACCACCATGACCACGGGCATCGGCGCCACCTGATTGATGGCGGCGTCCATCAGCGGCTGGGCTGTCACGTTCCCCTACCGGGTTGGCGTGAATCTACGGGGTGCGGGCAGTCCCATCAGTGCTGCCGCCAGCACCAGCATGCCTCCGGCCAGCATCTGCAGGGTGAGCGGTTCGTGGAACAGCAGCCCGCCCCACAGGGCCGCGAAGCCCACCTGGCTGTACCCGATCGCCGTGGAGGTGGCCAGGGGCAGCTGCACCAGCCCCTGGGTGAGGCCGATCTGCCCCAGCTGGGTGAACAGCCCCACCCCCAGCAGCCACAGCCATTCGCTGCCGTGGGGCAGCACCGGATCGAGGGCGACCCAGGGCAGGCACAGCGGCAGCGACGTCAGCGGGAAGTACAGCACGATCACCAGCGGGTGCTCGCTGCGGCCGAGCTGCCGCACGCTCACGTAGGCCAGGGCGGTGAGCAGGGCACCCGCCAGAGCCAGAGCCACCCCCAGCGCCGGGGCGGCTTTGCCTGCTGGATCGCACACCAGCAGCACCCCCAGCCAGCCAAGGGGCAGCGCCAGCAGCATCCGCCGGCCGATGCGCTCCCCCAGCCAGCTCCAGCCCGCCAGGGCGGCCAGGCTGGGGTAGAGGTACTGCAGCACCGTGGCGGTGGCCAGGGGCAACTGGATCAGGGCCCCGAACACGCAGACCAGGGCCAGCGAGCCGATCACCCCGCGCAGCACCAGCAGGCCGCGGCGCTGGCCCCAGGGGGAGAGGCCGGCACGCCACAGCAGCCAGCCGCTCAGGACCAGGCTCACCAGGGAGCGGGCCAGCACCACCTCCACCACGGGGATGCGGCTGCCGATCGCCTTCACGCAGACGCCCATCAGGCTGAAGCTCAGGGCCGCGCCCACCAGCGCGAGGACGGCCTCTGGATGTCGGGCTGTGGCATTCATGGGGCCGCCGGTGCCACAGTGCTGGTGGTCGCGGCCACAATGCAGCCGATCCGGGCACCAGTGGTGGTGTCTGCTCCCGTTCCCCAGTCCTCCTGCCAGTCCGCAGCCCCGGACGCCTGATGGTTCCCGCTCTCCCACGCATCCATCCCCGCACGATCGAGGCCGTCAAGGAGCGGGCCGACATCGTCGATGTGGTGGGCGATCACGTCGTGCTCAAGAAGAAGGGGCGGGAGTTCGTCGGCATCTGCCCCTTTCACGACGACAGCAAACCGTCGATGACGGTGTCGCCGGCCAAGCAGTTCTACTACTGCTTCTCCTGCGGGGCTGGCGGCAACGCGATCAAGTTCCTGATGGAGCTGCAGCGCACCAGCTTCAGCGATGTGGTGCTCGAGCTGGCCCGTCGCTACCAGCTGCCGGTGGAGACGGTCGATGGGCCCCAGCAGGAGCGCCTGCGTCAGCAGCTCTCCCGTCGCGAAGGGTTGCATCGCGTCCTGGCCCTGGCGGCGGGTTGGTTCCAGCAGCAGCTGCGCAGCCCCGGCGGTGAGGCCGCGCTGACCTATCTGCGACAGGACCGGGGCCTGAGCGAGGTGACCATCGAGGAGTTCGGTCTCGGCTATGCCCCTGACCGCTGGGATGGCCTGCTGCGGCATCTCCAACAGGTGGAGGGCCTCGCTCCGGAGCTGCTGGAGGCGGCCGGGCTGGTGGTGCCTCGCCGCGGCGGCGATGGCTTCTACGACCGCTTCCGCCAGCGGGTGATGGTGCCGATCCGCGATCGCCAGGGGCGGGTGATCGGGTTCGGGGGGCGCAGCCTCGATGGGGCGGAGCCCAAATACCTCAACTCTCCGGAGACGGAGGTGTTCGAAAAGGGCAGGAATCTTTACGGCCTCGATCGTGCGGCTGATCCGATCCGCCGCGACGACCGGGCTGTGGTGGTGGAGGGCTACTTCGATGTGATCGCCCTGCATGCCGCGGGGATCCGCAATGCGGTGGCCGCCCTCGGCACCGCCCTGAGCGCCCAGCAGATCACCCAGCTGTGCCGCTGCTGCGACAGCAAGCGGCTGATTCTCAATTTCGACAGCGATGGAGCCGGGGTGCGGGCCGCCGAGCGGGCGATCGGCGCGGTGGAGCAGCTGGCGCTCCAGGGTCAGCTGGAGCTGCGTGTGCTCAAGCTGCCCGCCGGCAAGGATCCGGATGAGTTTCTGCGCACCCACGGCGCCGGTGAGTACCGATCGCTGCTGGATCAGGCTCCCCTCTGGCTCGACTGGCAGATCGAGCAGCTGCTTGAGGGGCGGGATCTGTCGCGCTCCGATCAGTTCCAGCAGGCGGTCAGCGCCCTGGTGGCGCTGCTCGGCAAGCTGCCCCAGTCGGCAGTGCGCAGCCGTTACCTGCAGCAGGTGGCTGAGCGCCTTTCCGGCGGCCAGGCGCGCATGGCCCGCAGCCTTGAGGACGATCTGCGCCAGCAGGTGCAGGGCCAGCGCTGGCATGGTCGCGCTTCCCGCTGGGAGCAGCCGGGATCGATCAGCGTGCAGGAGCGCGCCGAGGCGGATCTGCTGCGGCTGTATCTGCACTGCCCCCTGCGGCGGGCCGACATCCGCCGCCAGCTGCGCCAGTGGGAGCAGGAGGATTTCGTGCTGCAGCACCACCGCCGGCTCTGGGCGGCGATCGGTGAGCTCGAGGAGGACAACCTCGGCGCCGGCCGCCTCGAGGCGATCAACCGTGGTGAGGATGCCGGAGAAGATCTGGCCGATCTGGATCTGCCGCGGCTGCTGGGGGACCGGCTGCTGATCGAGGATGGCTCTCTGCTCAACCGGCTGACACCGCTGCTGCAGCCCACCGATGTGCAGCGGCTTGCTTTGGAGCAGCCCCTGTTGCTGCTGCGTGGTGCCCTGGCCCTGCGGGCCCGCCTCGCCACCGAGAAGCGCTGCCGCCATCTGCTCGATGCCTGGAGCAGTCAACGGCTGCGCACCCTGGAGCATTGCATCTCCCATCTGCTTCAGCTGGAGCAGGGCGATGGCGCCGCCACCGCTGCCACGGCGCCGCTGCTCGATGCGGAGGCACGCATCGAGGCCCTGTTCGCCGAGCTCAACGGCGATGCCCTGCGCTTTCAGGAGGCCTACTACAGCGAGCGTCGCTACCTGGCCGATCTCGATCAGCGCCGCTGCGCTGCCTATGAAGAGGTGCTGGCCCAGGCTGCTGCCTGATCGCCTCCGGCCTGCGGCGGCGCGATCGTGATTCGCTCCCAGGGAATCGGTCTAGGGTGAAAAGCTCCGGGCCATGTGCCATGGAAACCCTGCTCTCCTATCCGATCCCCGCCGATGAGGTGCAGCGGTTGCGGGAGCTGGAGCGCTACGGGGTGATCGGCAGCCCCAGCGATGAGCACCTCGAGCGCATCGTCGAGCTTGCCGGGCTGATTTTCAGCGTGCCGATCTCGGTGATCTCCCTGGTGGAGAAGGAGCGCCAGTGGTTTCTCAGCCGCAGGGGCCTTGAGGCCCAGGAAACACCCCGGGATCAGGCCTTCTGCGCCCACGCCATCGCCGGCGATGCGGTGATGGTGGTGCCCGATGCCCTGGAGGATCCCCGCTTTCAGAGCAACCCTCTGGTCACCGATCCCCCCCATATCCGTTTCTACGCCGGTGCCCCCCTGAGCACGCCCGATGGGCACAACCTCGGCACCCTGTGCGTGATCGACCGCCAGCCGCGGCAGCCCTCCGATCAGCAGCTGCGTCAGCTGACCCTGCTCTCTGAGCTGGTGATGCGGGAGATCGAGCTGCGCCGCCTGGCTCGCACCTGCCCGGTGACCGGGCTGCCCACCCGCCAGACCTTTCTCTCGATCGCCGACAGCGAGATCGGCCGGGCGCGTCAGCAGGGCCATCCCCTCTCCCTGCTCTGCATCGACATCGACAATCTCCGCCTGATCAACAACCGTTGGGGCCATGCCGCCGGAGACCGGCTGCTGCGGGATCTGGTCCAGCTGCTGCAGCACACCCTGCGGCCCCAGGACTACGCCGCGCGCCTGGGCGATGGGGAATTCGCCCTGCTGCTCGTCGGCATGGCCGGCCGGGAGGCGCTTGCCCTGGCAGAGCGGCTGCGCGAAGCCGTGACCCATCTGCCCGGGGTGCACAGCCAGTCGGACTTTTCACTGCACATCAGCGGCGGCCTCACCGGCCTGTCATCCGCCGACCTTCACAGCGATGCGCTGCTCAGCCGCGCCGAGCGGGCCCTGGATCTGGCCAAGGGCAATGGCCGCAATCAGATCGCCAGCCTGTTCGACAGGCCCTGAGGGTCTCCGCCTCGCAGAGCACCGGTCCCGGGGCATGCTGCGGCGCTGGAGCCTCTCGACCCTGAGGCCACCAGGCCCGGGGTGACGCGCTGGTCGAGCCGTCGACGTCCGTCCGATGTCAGGCCTGTGGTCTCAGGCACGCCGCAGCGGGGGGGCTCACCCACAGGATGGGTTGAAGGCAGGCGGGAGCCCGAGTCGATGACAACTCCGCCGGCCCCGGTGCCCCTGAGCGACGCCTCGCGCTTCTGGTTCCAGCTCGGTTGGGTGAGCTTCGGTGGGCCGGCGGGTCAGATCGCCCTGCTGCATCGCGAGCTGGTGGACCGGCGGCACTGGCTGTCGGAGCGGCGCTATCTGCACGCACTCAACTACTGCATGCTGCTGCCGGGGCCGGAGGCCATGCAGCTGGCCACCTACCTCGGCTGGCTGATGCATGGCGTGCCCGGCGGCCTGATCGCCGGTGGGCTGTTCGTCCTCCCCTCGGTGTTCGTGCTCACGGCTCTGGCCAGCCTCTATGCGCTCTGGGGGCAGTTGCCGCTGCTGGCCTCGGTGTTCGCCGTGCTCAAGCCGGCGGTGCTGGCGATCGTGCTGATGGCGGCCTGGCGCATCGGCCGCCGCACCCTGCACACGCCCCTGTTGGTGGCCCTGGCGACCCTTGGCTTTCTGGCCCTGGCCGTGTTCAGGCTTCCGTATCCCGTGGTCGTGATCGCAGCGGGCTTGCTCGGCCTGCTGGTCTGCCGTTGGCGGCCCGCCCTGCTGCAGGCGGGCGGCGCCCATGGCTCCGCCACAGCCAGGGCGGAGGCGGATCAGCTGGACGCCCTCCACGATGACCACACCGATACCCCCGAGCATGCCCGTTTCTCCCCTCCCCGCTTGGCGCTCACCCTGCTGATCTGGGCTCTGGCCCTGCTGCTGCCGCTGGCGCTGCTGACGTTGACCGGCGGCTGGAGCGGATCCCTGGCGCTGATGGCCCGCTTCTTCACGCGGGTGGCCCTGCTCAGCTTCGGCGGGGCCTATGCCGTCCTGCCCTACGTCGCCCAGGGCGCCGTGGAGCAGTTCGGCTGGCTGTCGGCCGCCCAGATGCTCGATGGGCTGGCCCTGGGGGAAACCACCCCCGGACCCCTGATCATGGTGGTGGCCTTCGTCGGCTTCATGGGCGGCTGGAACCAGTCCGTCGCCGCAGGCCTGAGTCCCTGGCCCCTGGCCCTGGGGGCGGTGGCTGTGACGGTGTGGTTCACCTTCCTGCCCTCCTTCGGCTTCATCCTGGCCGGCGCACCGCTGGTGGAGGCCTCCAGAGGCGACCTGCGCTTCGGGGCGCCGCTGAGCGCCATCACCGCGGTGGTGGTGGGTGTGATCGCCAGCCTGGCGCTGTTCTTCGCCGGCCCGGTGCTCTGGCCCGCCGGCGCCTTCAACCCCTGGGCGGCCCTGGTGGTCGGACTGGCTCTGTGGGTGCAGCTGCGTCTGCGCTGGAGCGTGCTGCAGGTGATCGGTGCGGCTGCAGCGATCGGGGCGCTGCTGGCCTGGCTGGCGACGCTCACCGTCTGACCTCCCCGCGCTTCAGGCCCAGGCCACCGGCAGCTCGGCGATGCGGGTGGTGGTGGCGCGCGACAGCCGGGAGCGGCGCATCGCCCACTGGGGTTGCAGGCCGCAGGCGGCCCACTGCACCGTGCCGCGGCCGTAGCGGCGGTTGAGCCCATCCACTACGGCCATCAGCGCCTCCCGTCGCTGCTGCATCTCCGGGTCGAGGGGGTGCAGCAGGTGGGCCTGCAGCAGGGTCTCGCTCTGCAGCTGCTGCAGCAGCACGCCCGCTTTCTGCAGCGGTTTATGGGGCCGGAACAGGGCATCCGCCAGCGGCAGGGCGGCGGCCAGCAGCACGCTGGTGTCGTGGCTGGGCAGGCTCAGCTGCACGCTGGCGGCGTTGCTGTAGAAGCTGCTGCCATCGAAGGGGCTGCTGCGCACGAACACCGTGATGCAGCCGGCCCGTTGCTGCTGGCGCCGCAGTTTCTCGGCGGCGCGGCAGAGGTAGGTGGCCACCGCTTGGCGCAGCTCCGATCGGCTGGTGACCGGCCGGCTGAAGCTGCGGCTGACGCAGGTTTCCCGTTTTGCCGGCGGCAGGCTCACCAGCGGCAGACAGGCCTGCCCCTTCAGCTCCTGCTGCAGGCGCACGCCCACCACGCCGCAGCGGCGCCGCAGTTCGCCCTCCGGCATGTCCCGCAGGGCCCTGGCATGGCCGATGCCGCGCAGGCGGCACCAGCGCGACAGCCGCCGGCCGATGCCCCACACATCCTCGATGGCGATGCTCTCCAGCCAGGGACCGGGATCGCCCGCGGCCCCCAGATCGAACACCCCGCCATGGCCGGGATCCTTCTTGGCGATGCGGTTGGCGATCTTGGCCAGCACCTTGCTGGGGGCGATCCCCACGGCCACCGGCAACCCCAGCCGGCGCCGCACCTGCTGGCGCAGCTCCCGCCCCCAGGCCCGCAGATCCGCGGGAGTGCCATCCGGGCCCGCCGGCCGGTGCAGCAGCCCGAAGGCCTCATCGACCGAATAGATCTCCAGCTCCTCCACCCACTCCTCCAGGGTGGCCATCAGCCGCATGCTCATGTCGGCGTAGAGGCTGTAGTTGGAGCTGCGCACGATCACCCCGTGGCGCTCCAGTTCGGTGCGCACCTGGAAGTAGGGGCTGCCCATGGCGATGCCGAGGGCGCGGGCTTCGGCGCTGCGGGAGACGATGCAGCCGTCGTTGTTGGAGAGCACCACCAGTGGCCGGCCGATCACGGCCGGATCCAGCACCGCCTCGCAGGAGGCGTAGAAGTTGTTGCCGTCGATCAGCACGGTGGCGCGGGCCATGGCAGAGGGGATCGCAGGGGTGGTGCCGGGATGGGATCAGAACGAGCGGATCACGTGCAGGACCACGCCCCACAGCTGCACCTCGCTGCCCGTCAGACCTTCGCCGCGGCCGCAGCGCTCCAGGTCGATCGCTCCATAGGCGGGATGGGCCGCCTCCAGCCACGGGCGTCCGCCCCGGCTGCGCAGCCGCTTGAGGGTGAAGCGCTCCCCCAGGCGGGCCACCACGATCGCCCCGGAGACGGCGGGCCGGCCCCGTTCCACCACCAGCAGGTCCCCGTGGTGGATGCCGGCACCCTGCATCGAGTCGCCATGCACCCGCAGCAGCAGGCAGCGCTGCGGCACACGGATCAGCCAGCGGGCCAGATCGAGCCCCGCTGGCGCGGACTGCTCCCGGGGGACCGGGGTGGCGGGCGAGGACACGGGGCGCGGACTGCGGCCTGGAATCAAAATAGTACACCTGTATTGTTGCGGGCGCTGCTCGGTCGGGTCTCCGGGCGGCTGGCCTGCCTGCGGCGGCGGCAGGCAGACTCTCAGCAGTGATTCGCGGTGCGGTTCCCGGTCCCGGGGTCTGCGCTTGCCGGTCCCCTCCCCCGGCTGTGCCATGGGCTCCCAGCACCACCACCACCACCCGCACCCGGCGGTGCAGATCCAGCGCCAGCCCCATCAGGGCCAGCATCAGCACCGCAGCGGATCCGCCGCCGCCTTCCGCTGGAGCGTGGTGCTCAACAGTGCCCTGGCGGGACTGCAGCTGGCGATCGGTCTGGCCTTCGGCTCCCTGGCGCTGGTGGGTGATGCCATCCACAACGCCGGCGATGTGGCGGGCTTGCTGTTCGGCTGGGGGGCGGAGCGGCTCAGCGCCAGGCCGGCCACGCCGCGCTTCACCTACGGCTTCGGGCGCAGCACCCAGCTGGCTTCGTTGATCAACGCCGTGCTGATCCTGATGGCGGCCGGTGTGGTGGTGGTGGAGGGAATCCAGCGGCTGCTGCAACCCGCGCCGGTGATCGGGGCGCCGGTGGCCTGGGCAGCAGCGATCGGCATCGTCGTGAATCTGCTCTCGGCCCGCCTGTTCGGCCATGGTCACCAGCACGATCTCAACCGCCGCGCCGCGGTGGTGCATCTGCTCACCGATGCGGCCGTCTCGGCGGCGGTGCTGGTCAGTGCCCTGCTGGTTCAGATCACCGGCTGGGATCGCTTCGATGCGATCACGGCCATCGGGGTGGGCCTGGCGGTGGCCTGGAGCGGCTGGGAGTTGCTGCGGGAGGCGCTGATCGTGGCGCTCGATGCGGTGCCGCGGGGCATCGATCTGGCCCAGGTGAAGCAGGCGCTGCAGGAGCTGCCCGGCGTGGTGGATGTGCATCACCTGCATGTCTGGGCGATGAGCACCTCCCAGAACGCCCTCACCGCGCACCTGTGCCGCCACCTGGGTCAGGGGGATGACATGGAGTTGCTGCACAGCGCCAAGGAGCGGCTGGCGCACCTGGGCATCGCCCACAGCACGATTCAGCTGGAGCCGGCCCCGGGGGAAGGCGGGAAGGACTGGAGCTGACGCTTCAGTCGAGCTCCTCGTCCTCGAGCAGCAGCTGGGCGAAGGCGGTGTACAGCTCGGCCTCTTCGCTGCCGGGTTGACGGCGTCGTGCAGCGGTGCCCCCCTGCCCCGCCGATCCCTTGCTGCCGCCTGGGCGTGAGGGGCGGCCGGACGTCTCGCCGTTGCCCGGTGGGGTCATGGCTCCTTGGCCCGCCGCCGCCTGGGAGGAGCGACGGGGGGAGCGCGCCTGCTCCAGCTGCTGCAGCCGCTCGAGGTGATGGGGCGGCACGGTCCCATCGGGGCTGGCGGCCATCAGCTCGCGGAACAGTTGTTCCGGGTTGTCCTCGGTTTCGAGCGGATGGCGGGGCGCCGCGGCCTGCTCCCGGCGGGTGCGGCGCGGTTCCGGCACGGGCAGGGGCTGGGGCAGGCTCCTGCCCAGGGCTTCCAGCCGTTCACGGCTGCGGGGATCGAGAGCCATGGGCGCACCTCAGCGGAATCAGCCGCATTCCAGTGTGTCGCGTGTGGCGCGGCCACTGCTGGGATTGGTGCCGCTGGCGCTGGCGCACAGGCTCTGAAGGGCATCGCCGCGCAGGGGCACGTTGGTGAAGTCGGCGCCCTCGATCAGCACGTTGCGGAACTTGGTGTTGAAGGCGAAGGCGTCGTCGAGACGGGCGTTGCGCAGATCGGTGCCTTCGAACACGGCCGAATCGAGGGTGGCCTCCCGCAGGTCAGCGCCGGAGAAGTCGGCATCCTGGAGCTTGGCGCCGAACAGGCTGGCGTTGCGCAGGTCGGCCCCATGGAAATCGGCCTCGCGCAGGTTGGTGAGGTTGAAGGTCACCCCCCGCAGGTCGGACCCATGGAAATCGGCGCCGATCAGCACCTGCTTGGCGTAATCCATCGCCGCCTGGGCGGGGGTGACGAGCAGCAGGACAGCCAGCGCGGCGATCAGCCATCCGGTGAGGCGTTCCAGGGCGTGGCGCGGGGCCATCGGCTCTCTGTCGGGTGGGGAAACCCTAGGCGTGAGGCGGAGATGGCAGGGCCGGCGGGGGGAATCCTGGCGATGGGGCGGGGCTGCCGATGCGAACGGATCGCCAGAGATCGGATCGCCAGAGATCGGATCGTCAGAGATCGGAGCCTCGCAGATCCGAGCGTCAGCGGAGGGGCGACTGGGCGGAGCAACATGCCCTGGAGCAGCTGCAACGGCGGGGCTGGCGGTTGCTGGATCGCCAGTGGCGCTGCCGCTGGGGCGAGCTTGACCTCGTGGTCGTCAAGGGTCGCCGCCTGCTGCTGGTCGAGGTGAAGGCCCGAAGTGGCCCGGGCCTCGATGGCTGCGGCAGCGGCGCCCTCGGAGCGCTCAAGCGCAGGCGGCTGCAGCACGCCTGGGCCTGCTGGCTGGCGGCCCATCCGGCCTGGGGCGATGCACCTGTGGAGATGGTGGCCGCCCTGGTGCCCCTGCCACCGGCCCGCGCCCCCGTGCGCTGGCTGCGGCTGGAGGTGTGAGCTGCGCCCGGGTGGCCATGGCTGCGGTTGTGAGGCGTCGCAGCCGCTCAGTCGGATGCAATCAGGCAGAGATGGCGAGCCTCTGCAGCAGGGACGAGATCACGGCCGATGCGCTGATCAAAGGTGGCGAATCTCCCGCCATGGGTGGCCGCCAGGGCGAGCAGGTAGGCATCGGTGATCTGGCGCGGGCCGAGCAGCCGCTCCCAGCGGATCAGGCCGTCCTGCAGCAGGCTGATCGGCATGGGCCAGAAGGCATGGCTGGGATGGCTGCAGGCTTCGACCAGGCGCGCGGCAACCTGGGCCGCCGGCTGGGCATTGGGATAGGCCGGCTGGGCCATGATCCGCACCACGCCGTTCTCCGTGATCGGGCAGGTGGCCCAGCCCTGATCGATCTCACGCTCCAGCCAGCGGCTGGCGGCGTGATGCAGAACGTGCCCCTCATCCAACAGCGCGATCAGCACGTTGATGTCGAGCAGGGCCCGGGTCATCAGAGGCCGGCCTCATCCCGCAGCTGATCGATCTGTTCGTTGTTCACCACCCGGCTGCCCTGGGCCGGGAAGGGGCGGAACCCTGCCACCGCCCGGACCGGAGAGACAGGCACCGCGCCCTGGGACCCATGGCCGCTGAGGGCAGCTCGCAACAGGCGTGACACCATCTGGCCCGCCGTGGTGCCCTGGCGGCGCGCCAGCTCACGGGCCGCCGCGAGCACATCGTCTTCGATGTCAAGCGTGGTGCGCATGCATTGACGTTACACCGAAGCACCAGCGCATCAACGCATCAGATCGGCCACCCGCCCGCGCTCCGGTCTGCTGGCTGCGGCTGGAGGTGCGGCTCAGGGCTGGCTGCTGCCGCTGCCGGTCGGGCTGCTGGGGCCAGCGGCGGGAGGATCGGTGTACCAGACGGTGCAGCGGTGGCGGGGAAGGTTGAAGCCGCCCACCTGGATCTCCTCGCACTGCTGCTTTGTGACGGTGGCTCCTTTCGGCATTTGTTCCATGGCCGCCTGCAGGGCACCCGTGCGGTCGTTGATCGAGTCGGCGGTGACGCTGCCGGCGCGGGCGGGCAGGGCCTGCAACCCAAGGCTCAGCGAGGCTGCCAGCAGCACAGCAGGGCGGAGAGCCATCCGTGTGGGGGAGGCCGAGCGGGCCTTCGGGGACATGTTGCGCATGACGGCGAGAGGTAACCATTCACACCCTGGCCATGCGTGGCGGCTGTGGCCAGGCGATTCGGGTGGGCCGTTGGTTATCGCTGCCGCTGCTGAGCCTCTCAGCTGAGCGCACAGGGGGAGCGTGACGCCGCCGGAGCAATCTGGAGATCTTCTGGACACCTGGCGATGAGCTTCGGCGGCCACCGCACCCGCAGGCGTTTCGGCCAGCACTGGCTGGTGGATGAGGGCGTGCTGGATCGCATTGTGGCGGCGGCGGAGCTTCAGCCCGGTGAGCGGGTGCTGGAGGTGGGGCCCGGCCGCGGCGCCCTGAGCGAGCGGTTGCTGGCATCGCCCCTGGCTTCTCTGCTGGCGGTGGAACTCGATCGCGATCTGGTGACGGGGCTGCGACAGCGCTTCGGGGGCGACCCCCGCTTCCAGCTGCTGGAGGGCGATGCCCTTGCGGTGCCGTTGGTGCTGGAGGGGGAGCCGGCGCCGACCAAGGTGGTGGCCAACATCCCGTACAACATCACAGGCCCCCTGCTGGAGCGCCTGGTGGGCCGCCTCGATCGGCCGGTGCTTCCCGCCTATGAGCGGCTGGTGCTGCTGGTGCAGCAGGAGGTGGGGGAGCGCATCCGCGCTGCTGCGGGCAGCAGCGCCTTTTCGGCCCTGAGCGTGCGCCTGCAGCTGCTGGCACGCTGCCGCTCGGTCTGCCCGGTGCCGCCGCGCTGCTTCCAGCCCCCTCCCAAGGTGATGTCGGAGGTGATCCTGCTCGAGCCCTTGCCCGCCGCCGAGCTGCTGCCCCCTGCCCTCGCCCGCCAGCTTGAGGGCCTGCTGCGGCGCTGCTTCAACGCCCGGCGCAAGATGCTGCGCAACAGCCTGGCCGGCCTGCTGCCGGTGGATCAGCTGGAGGCAGCAGCCACCGCTGCCGGCGTCAGCCTGGCCCAGCGGCCCCAGGAGCTCGACCCACAGCGCTGGGTGGCGCTGGCCAGGGGCTTGAATCCCCTCAACTCCCCAGGGGATGACGGCTGACCATGGCGACCCTGCACGTTCTCGCCCCCGCCAAGATCAACCTGCATCTGGAGGTGCTGGGCTTGCGGCCCGATGGCTTCCATGAGCTGGCGATGGTGATGCAGAGCCTCGATCTGTGCGACAGGCTGCTGCTGGAGCCGAGCGCCGATGGGGCGATCGTGCTGCACAGCGATCGGGTCGATCTGCCCACCGATGGCAGCAACCTGATCGTGCAGGCGGCGGAGCTGCTGCGCGCCCGAGCCGGTCTGCCGGAACTGGGAGCGGTGATGCGGCTGCAGAAGTGCATCCCGATCGGGGCGGGCTTGGCCGGCGGATCCAGCGATGGTGCCGCCGCCCTGGTGGGGCTGAACGCCCTCTGGGGCCTGGGCTTTGATCGCGTGAGCCTGGCGCGTTTCGCTGCCGAGCTCGGTTCGGACATGCCCTTCTGCCTCGATGGCGGCGCCCAGCTCTGCTTCGGCCGCGGCGAGCGGCTCGAGCCCCTGCCCCTTCCCGCCGATCCGCCCTGGGGGGTGCTGCTGATCAAGGATCCCAGGGTCAGCGTCTCCACGCCCTGGGCCTACGGCCTATGCCGCCAGCGGCGAGGGGCCGCCTATCTCAGCGATGAGCCGGCGTTTGAGGCGCGCCGCCAGCAGCTGCGCCAGGCGCCGCTGCTGCGGGCTCTGGCGCAGGGGCAACGCCTGCCGGCCCTGCGCAACGACCTGCAGGCCGTCGTGCAGCCCACCGTGGAAAGCGTCGACAGGGGACTGTCCCTGCTGGCTGCCGGCGGCTCACCCCAGCTGGTGGCCATGAGCGGCTCGGGCCCCACCTGCTTCGCCATTCACGACGATGTGGCAGCTGCCAAGCGTGCCCAGGCCGACCTGGCGGAGCGGCTCGAGCATGCCGGCTTCGAATCCTGGGTCAGCCGCTTCCGCCGCCGTGGTGTGGTCCTGGAGACGGACCCGCCTGCGGGTCTGCCAGCCTGATCCCATCGACAAGCGGTTCGAGAGCCCTGCCCATGCCCTCCGATCCCCTGATGCCTGAGACGCCGTCGGACGCGCCTGCCGCTGGATCCGATCCACGCAAGGGACCGCTCAGCTTTCTCTCGGGCTCCCTCACCAGCGCCCTGCTGGCCTGGCTGTTCCTCAACCTCAGCCGGCGGGTGGTGGCCTACTACGCCGAGCATCCGCCCCACTACAGCGCCCAGTTCGCCCAGAGCATCGCCACCGCGATCAAGACCCTGATCGTGGGCATGACCTTTCTGATGACCTTCACCTGCGCCTTCATCGCCCTGGGGCTGTTGCTCACCTTCCTGCGCAGCCTGCTGCCCGGCGCCAGGGACCAGAACGCCTGAGTCAGCGAATGCGTTCGCGCCGGCCGGATCGGTTCCGCGGCGGGGGAACGTCCCTAGCCTGAGCCCTGCGGCTGCCGATTCCGCCATGACTCCCCACGATCTCAGCCTGTTGGCGGTGCTGCTGCTGCCGGGCATGCTGCTCTCGATCCTGCTGCTGAGCACCTTCGCCGCCGGGGGCTGAGATAGGTTGAGCCGGCTCCGGTTCTGGCGGAGCGCTGCCCCCGAGCTCGCCTGCCGTGGCTGAAACCCTTCTGTTCAACGCCCTGCGCGAGGCCATCGACGAGGAGATGGCCCGCGATCCTCACGTCTGTGTGATGGGCGAGGACGTGGGGCAGTACGGCGGTTCCTACAAGGTGACCAAGGATCTGTACGAGAAATACGGCGAGCTGCGCGTGCTCGATACCCCGATCGCTGAGAACAGCTTCACCGGCATGGCCGTGGGGGCTGCGATGACCGGCCTGCGGCCGATCGTCGAAGGCATGAACATGGGTTTCCTGCTGCTGGCCTTCAACCAGATCTCCAACAACATGGGGATGCTGCGCTACACCAGCGGCGGCAACTACACGATCCCGGCGGTGGTGCGCGGGCCCGGCGGTGTGGGCCGCCAGCTCGGCGCCGAGCACAGCCAGCGGCTCGAGGCCTACTTCCATGCCGTTCCCGGCATCAAGATCGTGGCGGTGAGCACCCCCACCAATGCCAAAGGCCTGATGAAGGCGGCGATCCGCGACAACAATCCGGTGCTCTTTTTCGAGCACGTGCTGCTCTACAACCTCTCGGAGGACATCCCCGAAGGCGACTACGTCTGCGCCCTCGATCAGGCGGAGATCGTGCGGGAGGGCTCCGATGTCACGATCCTCACCTACTCCCGCATGCGGCACCATTGCCTCAAGGCGGTGCAGCAGCTGGAGGCCGAGGGTGTGGATGTGGAGCTGATCGATCTGGTCAGCCTCAAGCCCTTCGACATGGACACCATCAGCCGCTCGATCCGCAAGACCCACAAGGTGCTGGTGGTCGAGGAATGCATGAAGACCGGCGGCATCGGCGCCGAGCTGATCGCCCTGATCACCGAGCACTGCTTCGATGATCTCGATGCCCGGCCGATCCGGCTCTCCTCCCAGGACATCCCCACCCCCTACAACGGCAACCTCGAGAACCTGACGATCATTCAGCCCCACCAGATCGTTGAGGCGGCCAAAGCCCTCAAGGCCGGCACGATCTGAGATGGCACGCCAACAGGGCTGGGTCGCCCTCATCCTTGCCCTGGCGATCGCCTCCGCCGCCCTGCTCGCCAGTTACGGCCTGCAGCTCGGACTCGATCTGCGCGGCGGCAGCCAGCTCACGCTGCAGGTGATGCCGGCCGGTGAGATCCGATCGGTGGAGAAGGAGCAGCTGGAGGCGGTCAAGGAGGTGCTTGAGCGCCGCGTCAATGGCCTCGGCGTGGCCGAGTCCACGCTGCAGACCGTGGGCAACGATCAACTGGTGCTGCAGCTTCCCGGTGAGCAGGATCCCAGCCGCGCCGCCCGGGTGCTCGGCACCACCGCCCTGCTCGAATTCCGCGCCCAGCGGCCTGGTACCGAGAAGGAGATGGACGGTCTGCTGCGGCTCAAGCGCCAGGCCGAATCCGTGCTCGCCTCCCGACAGCCCGTCACCGATCCCAACGCCCCTGAGAAGCCCCGTCCCCGGATCGCCCCGGATGATCTGGCCGCCTCCCTCAAGCAGCTGGGGGTGGATGTGCCCCCTGGCAGCGACGAACGCGAGCAGCTCGAGGCCCTGCTCAAGGAGATCAACCGCCGGATCCTGCCGCTCTACGGCCCCACGCTGTTCACCGGCAAGGATCTGGTCAGCGCCGGCCGCCAGCAGCACCCCACCTCGCCCAGCTGGGATGTGACCCTGAGCTTCAACCGTGAAGGCGGCGAGGCGTTCGCCTCGCTCACCCAGTCGATCGCGGGCACCGGCCGGGTGCTCGGCATCGTGCTCGACGGACGCTCGATCAGCGAGGCCACCGTGGGGCCTGAGTTCCGGGCGGCGGGGATCGCCGGTGGAGGCGCCACGATCACCGGCAACTTCAGCGCCGATGAAGCCCGTGAGCTGGAAGTGCAGCTGCGCGGCGGCTCCCTGCCGTTGCCTGTGAAGATCATCGAGGTGCGCACCATCGGCCCCTCCCTGGGGGCGGAGAACATTCGCACCAGCCTGCTGGCTGCCCTCTCCGGCCTCGGCCTGGTGGCGGTGTTCATGGTGGTGGTCTACCGGCTGCCCGGACTGGTGTCGGTGCTGGCCCTGAGCCTCTACTCGCTGTACAACCTGGCCATCTATGCCCTGATCCCCGTCACCCTCACCCTGGCCGGGATCGCCGGTTTCATCCTCTCGGTGGGCATGGCCGTCGATGCCAACGTGCTGATCTTCGAGCGGGTGAAGGAGGAGCTCAGGCAAGGCAACACCCTGATCCGCTCGATCGAGACCGGCTTCTCCAGGGCCTTCTCGTCGATCTTCGATGGCCATGTCACCGGTCTGATCAGCTGCGCCGCTCTGTTCTTCCTGGGCACCGGCCTGGTCAAGGGTTTTGCCGTCACCCTGGCGATCGGCCTGCTGCTCAGCCTGTTCACCGCCCTGACCTGCACGCGGGCACTGCTGCGCCTGCTGATGTCCTACCCGGGACTGCGTCGCCCCACCTATTTCATCCCGGCGGCCCAGCTGCCGCCCGCCAACGCCTGAGATCCGGCTCCCCTCCCCGCGCCCGTGACCGCCACCCCCGCTTCTTTCCACACCTCCCAGGACGGCATGCCGCCGATCCGTTTCTTCCGGATCACGCGTTACAGCCGCGTGGCCTGGATCGGCTCGTTGATCGGCTGCCTGCTCAGCATCCTGGGCCTGGTGCTCTGCTGGCTTAATCCGGCGATCGGCGCACCGCTCAAGCCGGGGCTCGATTTCACCGGAGGCACCCAGATCCAGGTGGAACGGGACTGCGGCAAGAGCTGCGGCGATCTGACGGTCTCTCAGGTGCAGCAGCGCCTGACCTCCCTGCGCCTGGCCGAGGAGGCCGGCCAGCAGGCCCCGAATCTGAGCACGTCCGGCGTGCAGATCCTCGATGGTGGACAGTCGCTGATGCTGCGGCTGCCGGCCCTCTCGGCCGCCCAGGGGAACGATCTGCTGGGGCAGCTCACGCCTCTGACCGGGCCGCTGAAGGCCAGCGGCACCTCGGTGAACACCATCGGCCCCACGCTCGGATCCCAGCTGCTGCAGGCCAGCATCGTGTCGCTGGTGGTGAGCTTCGCCGCCATCGCTGTGTACATCACCTTCATGTACAACGGCGTCTTTGCCTTCCTGGCTCTGGTCTGCCTCGCCCACGACGTGCTGATCACCTGTGGTGTGTTCGCCTGGCTGGGGCTGTTGCAGGGGGTGGAGGTGGATTCTCTGTTCGCCGTGTCCCTGATCACGGTGGCGGGCTACTCCGTCACCGACACGGTGGTCGTCTATGACCGCATCCGTGAGCAGAAGAAGGCCCTGGCGGCTCTGCCGCTGGCGGATCAGGTGGATGTGGCTGTCGATGCCACGCTCACCCGTTCGCTTTACACCTCGCTGACCACCCTGCTCCCTCTCATCGGCCTGGCCCTGTTCGGCGGCAGCAGCCTCTACTGGTTCGCCATCGCCCTGATCGTCGGCATCGCCGTGGGCAGCTGGTCGAGCATCGGCCTGGCGCCCACCCTGCTCCCCGTGCTGTCACGCCGTTGAATCCGCCAGCTTCCCGGGACGTGCCTGCCTCAGCGAGCACGCCGGCCGCAGCGAGCACAGGCGATCAGCGCCGCAGCAGCCTGCCCCTGGTGCCCCTGATCCTGCTGCTGCTGGCCCTGGGCGATCTGCGTACGGAGCTGCAGCTGCTGTTCGATCACGTCACGCTCACCAGTCTGCTGGCCGCGGTTTTCAACCACCCGCTGGCGGTGGCGGTGCTGGTGGTCCAACCCTCGCTGTGGCGCCGTTACCGGCGGCGCACCTGAAGCAAGCCTGGTCGGCTGTGCCGCCCTGCAGGCCTAGGGCCCAGGGCGCTCCCAGCGATCCATCAGATCGTGCACCAGCACCTCCTGGCAGAGCACCTGGAGCACCACCACCAGGGGCAGGGCCAGCAGCACTCCAGGCAGACCCAGCAGGGCCCCCAGGCAGAGCTGGGACAGCAGGGCCACCGTGGGCAGCAGGTTCACCGCCCGGTTGAGCAGCAGAGGTGTGAGCAGAAAGGCCTCACCGTTCTGAAGCACCAGCCGCAGCACCAGCACCTGCAGCACCTTTGCCGGTGACACGGTCAGGGCGATCGCCACGGGCACCAGCGTGGCGGCTGTCGGCCCGATTGTGGGCACGAAGGTGAGCAGTCCGCAGATCAGGCCGCTCAGCAGGGCCAGCGGCACCCCCAGCAGCGCCAGACCGGCCCAGGTGGTCAGGAACACCACCAGCGCGGAGATGGTCATCCCCGCCAGCCAGCCGCCCAGGGCCTCGCGGCATTCGGCCAGCAGCTGCCTTACCCGCGGGCGGTAGAAGGCCGGGGTGATGGCCTCGATCAGGCGGGTGTGGCTGCGGGGATCGAGGGCCATCAGCAGCGCCAGCAGGGTCATGAGCAGCAGCTGGATGGTGCTGCTGGCGGCCCCTCCGGCCACGCCCAGCAGCTGGCTGCCCAGGGGCTGCAGGCGGTCGAGCAGGGTGCCCTGGCTCATCTGGCGCTCCAGTTCCGGCAACCAGGTCAGATGGGTGGTCAGGCTTGCCAGCTTGCGGCTCAGCCCCGGCAGCAGGTCGCCCAGCTGGTTCACCTGCTCGATCACCTCAGGCAGCAGCAGGGTGATCAGACCCCATACCAGCAGCACCAGGCCCATCATCACGATGGACAGGGCGGCGGGGCGGTTGAGCCGCAACAGGGCGCGCAGGCGCACGATCGGCACATCCAGAGCCACGGCCAGCACCACGGCACCGAACAGGATCAGCAGCACCCAGCGCAGTTCCAGCAGCAGCAGGACGAGAGCGATCAGGGCGAGCGCCCCGATCAGGGTGCGATTGCTCATGAACCCGTTCCCAGCCTTGCGGGCCTGGTTTTCCAGCGGTCGAGCACATCATGGATCAGCACCTCTCGCACGATCACCTGCAGGCACACGGCCAGCGGCAGGGCCAGCAGCAGCCCCAGCGGTCCGAACACCAGGGTGGCCACCAACTGGGTGGAGAGGGTCAGGCCGGGCAGCAGCCGCACCTGGTGATGCATCACCGAGGGGGTGATCACATAGCTCTCGAGGTTCTGCACCACGATGTAGAGCCCCAGCACCGCCAAAGCCTTCCAGGGGTCCTCCAGCAGCGCCACCGACATCGGGAAGATGGTGCTCAGGGTGGGACCGATGTTGGGGATCACGTTGAGCAATCCCGCCAGCAGAGCGTTGGCGGCCACGAGCTTCACCCCCAGCAGCGACAGCCCGATGGCGGCCAGGGTGCCGACGCACAGGGAGCTGATCAGCACGCCCACCATCCAGCCGCTCAGGGCCTGGCCGCACAGCAGCAGCACCTGGCGGAAGCGACGGCGGTAAAACGACGGCACCAGCAGCACGGCCACCTCCCGGTAGGCCTGGGGCTGGCTCGCCACCATCAGCGCCACCGCCACCACGAACAGGGTCTGCAACAGGCCGGCGCCGAGATTGCCGGCCAGCCCCAGCAGCCGCTGCACGCCTCCCCCCAGACCGCTGGCCAGCGCTCCCCCCTGGGGCTGGAGGCCCGCCTGCAGGTTCTGGCGCAGCCAGCTCAGCCCACCGCTGCTGCTGCCGTAGAGCATCTGCGAGGCGGCGCGGATGGCGTCATGCAGCAGCTGGGCCAGGCGATCGGCCGCCTCCGGCAGCTTCTGGATCAGCTGGCCGAACTGGCTGACGAAGGGGGGCAGGATCGCCGTCAGGGCCACCAGCACCAGCAGCAGCACGGCTCCGAGGCTGAGGATCAAGGCCGCCAGCCGGGGCCAGCCGAGCCGCTCGCGCACAGCGCCCACCAGGGTGCACAGGGCCATCGCCAGCACCACGGCGGCGAACAGCAGGATCACGGCCTCCCGCAGGGTCCAGAGCAGGATCAGGGCCGCCGCCAGGGCGAGCAGCCCGAGCCAGTTGCCGAACTTCAAGCCTCCGCTCCCTCCCCTTCCGCCGCGTCTCCGCCGCCCTGGCCGGAGAAGCCGAGGTCATGGCTTTCGGCGTAGCGCTGAGCAAAGCGCATGAACCGCTCGAAATCGGCGGTGGTCTTCCAGGTGTAGGTGGCCTCCAGGGCACTGGCCTTGCCGTTGACGAAACGGGCATCAACCTTGCGGGTCACCAGCTCTCCCTCTTCATCGACCATGAACATGCCGGTGATGTCGCCCATGGTTTCCGGGGCGAGGGCATTGGGCTCTTCAAACACAAACACCGCCTGGCCTGTGCGTCCATCCCGGGAGCGGGTGAGACGGATATCGGGAACGACGGGCTCATCCACCCCGCGGAAGAACTGAATGGCGGCGCCCATGGCTCCCGTGCAAACGGCGATCCTAGGCAGAGGCCCAGCCCCCGTCCGCCCCCGTGCCGCCATGGCGGAGAATGGGCTGTCAGCTCCAAGGGGGCACCTCACCCCGTCCGACCGAACTCCATGCTCTCCGGACCTCCGGTCACCCGCCCCGCCCAGGCCGACCAGCTGCTGGAGCGCTTCCTGGGCGGTTCCCCGCGCCAGCGCCGCAGCCTCCTGCCCCAGCTTGAGGAACGGCTGAGCGAACTGCTCCCCCTGCTCCCCGCAGCGCTCGATCGCCTCTCGCCTACCGGTGAGGACTGGGCCGCCGGAGCCCTGTTGCAGTGGCTGCAGGCCGCTGATGCGGAGGGCCTGCGCGACAGCGTGCTCGGGCGCCATCCCGATGGCTGGCTGGCGGTCACCAGTGCGGCACGCATCGATTACGCCCCGCTCCAGCAGCATCTGCTGCGGCAGGAATTCGAGCCGGCGGATCGCATCACCAGCGAGATCCTGCGCCAGCTGGCCGGAGAGGAGGCCGTGCGGCGCGGCTATGTCTTCTACAGCGAGGTGGCGGCGATGCCGGGTGTGGACCTCGAGAGCCTGGATCGGCTCTGGGTCGTTTACTCGCGCGGCCGTTTCGGCTTCTCGGTGCAGGGGCGCCTGCTGCGCGGCTGCTCCGGCCAGTGGGAGCGTCTGTGGCCTCGGCTGGGCTGGAAGGAGGCCGGGCGCTGGACCCGCTACCCCGGTTCGTTCACCTGGTCGCTGCAGGCACCGGAAGGCCACATGCCGCTGGTCAATCAGCTGCGGGGTGTGCGGCTGATGGATGCCCTGCTCACCCATCCGGCCCTGGCTGCCCGGATCGAGGCAGCCTGCAGTGCTGCGGCAGGTTGAGCCCCAGTCCCGGATCTGTTGTCCCTGTTGCAGCGCGGGGCAGGCAGCGGCGTAGGTTGAACACGGACCTGGTCCTGACGTCCTTCCGGTCATGTCGCTGCGCTGGGCTGACTACATCACCCCATCCACCCTGCAGCTGGCGCCGCTGATCGAGATCCTGCTGGAGCCGGTGGAATGCGCCATCCGCCAGGCAGAGCTGCATCTGGGACTGCAGGAGGCCCTCGTCAACGCGGTGCGCCACGGCAACGGCTGCGATCCGGCCAAGTGCCTCCGCATCCGTCAGATCATCACGCCCCACTGGCTGATCTGGCAGGTGCAGGATGAGGGGCCGGGCCTGCCCGCCGAAGCGCGCAGCTGCTGCCTGCCCGAGGCGATGGATGCCGACTGTGGCCGAGGGCTGTTCCTGATCCGCCACTGCTTTGATGATGTGCGCTGGAGCCCGCGGGGTAACCGTCTGCAGCTGGCGGTGCGGCGGCCCCTGCGTCGGCTTCGCCTGCTCCAGGGGAGCAACTGAGCCGGGCTTATCCGTCAGCGTCCGTGGCTGGGGCAGCCCGGATCGCTGATTTCCGCCTTGAGCCAGCCGACGGCATGCTCCAGCAGCGTGATCGCCTGCTCCCGTCCCTCCGTGCTGGATGTCAGAGCGGGCTGGTCACGGGCCAGCAGCTGCACCAGGGCCGCGGCGATCTGTTCGGCAGCCCGGCGGGGACGCTGGTTCTTGAGGGCATGCCAGTCGCGCTCGCTGATGCTGAGGCTGCGATGCAACTGTTCGGCCTGCTCGAGTGCCCCCTCCGGCCAGAGCGATCGCTCCGCCTTCGCCGCAGCGGGCGTGAATCCGCCGGGGACCGGCCTGCCTGAAGATCCCTGCACTGGACGTTGCGCCTGACAAGGCTCCATCCTGGCTGGTGCAGCCACACTGCCGCAGGCTTCCCGCCCGTGTCTCATCCGCACGTCC
>JBAWXG010000009.1:0-44715 GCA_037144195.1 Synechococcus sp. ELA057 | reverse complement strand
CCGGCGCTGTGGCTGGCCACAATGGCGCGTTACAGCAGCCTCTCCCGTCTTGCGCCGCCTCCACCGCCACAGCCACCGGGCGGTCCTGCTGACCGCTCTGATGCTGGCCCTGCCTTCGCTGGCTGCAGCGCGGGCCTTCGCCGGAGGCATGGGCGAGCGGATCGCAGCGGGCCCGCTGACGGGGCCACAGATGCCGGCCACTGCCTCCCTGGATGGTCCGCCGGTGCGGGTGCTGCTGGCAGAGGCCCCGCGGTTCGATCTGATGGCCGGGGACTTCGGGCTGCGGCTTCTGGATGGGAAGGGGCAGATCCTGCGGGATCTGCGGCCTGGGGAGTCCCTGCAGCTGCGGGTGGCAGCCGGCGGGATCGCCGTGGCCGGAGGGGCTGGCAGCCCGACCTCTGGCCCCTCCGCGCTCGCCACGGAGCTCTGGCTGGAGCCTTTGGGATCGGTGTCCCAGGCCTTCAGCTTCAGTCTGGGGGCTGACCGTTATCGCGGGCGGCTGCAGATCCGGCTGCTGGAGAGCGGCCAGCTGCAGGCGGTCAACCATCTCCCCCTGGAGACCTATCTGACCAGCGTGGTGGGCAGTGAGATGCCGGCCTCCTGGCCCCAGGCGGCACTGCAGGCTCAGGCTGTGGCAGCCCGCACCTATGCCCTGAGCGCTCTCAAGCCCGCCGCTGTCTATGACCTCAAGTCCACCGTGGCCAGCCAGGCCTATCGCGGTGTCGCCTCGGAGACCGATTCGACCCGTCAGGCGGTGAGCGCCACCCGCGGACAGGTGCTGATGCAGGACGGGCGCCTGATCCAGGCTGTCTTTCACAGCAGCAGCGGCGGCGCCACCGAGGACAGTGGCCAGGTCTGGAGCCGCCAGCTCCCCTATCTCGTCAGCGTGCCCGATTTCGATACCGGTTCACCGGTGAGCCGTTGGCAGATGCGCCTGGAGCCCCAGCAGCTGCGCCAGCAGTTCCGCGAGACCGACGGCGTGGTGCGGATCGATGTGCTCGACACCAGCCAATCCGGCCGCGTCAAGCGGGCCCGCGTCATCGGTCCGGGTGGATCGCTTGAGCTCAGTGGCGCCGAGCTGCGCCAGCGCCTGGGATTGCGCAGCACCCTGGTGACGTTCCAGCTCCAGCCCACGGGTGGATCGCTCACCCCAGCGGCGCCAGCAGGGGTGATTGACAGAGCCGTGAGCCAGGCCCTCGTGGCTCGCCAATCAGCAGTCAATCCTCCCATCGGAGCTGGCTCGGTGGTGGTGGACTCCGCCACCGGTCAGGTGATGACGCCAGCGCCCCTGGTCGCCGGTCATGCTCCGCTGACGCCGCCGCCCTCCCTTGATCCCGGATCCCAGCCTGCCGCGGTGTCCCTGCCCGCCTACGCCCTGGTGATCGATGGCAGGGGCTTCGGCCACGGTGTGGGCATGAGCCAGTGGGGCGCCTTCGCCATGGCCCGTCAGGGCCGCAGCTACGACCAGATCCTGCACCACTACTACCGTGGTGTGGCGTTGGTGTCGTATCCGGGCCCTTGAACGCGCGCGGACGAGCCGGGGATCCCCCCTTCCAATTGATCGTGTTGCCGGATCCAGAGGCGGTGGCCGATCAGGCGGCCAGGCTGGTGCTCAGCGAGCGTCGCTTCCGCCCGGAGCTCCCCTTGGGGCTGGCCACGGGTCGCACCATGATCCCCGTCTACCGAGCGCTGGTGAGCCTGGTGGAGCAGCTGCCCGAGGCCGAGCGCCAGCGCCTCAGGGAGCGCTGGCTGAGCTTCAACCTCGACGACTACGTCGGCGAGCCCGGGGTGCAGGACCTGCCGGGCTTCCGCGCTGAGATGGAGCAGGCCCTGGTGCGCCCTCTGGGGCTCGATCCGGATCAGGTGCGATTGCCCTGGGGTGATGCCGCCGATCCCGAGCAGGAGGCGCAGCGCTATGGCGCCGAGCTCCAGGCTGCCGGTGGTATCGGTCTGCAGCTGCTGGGACTGGGGCTCAATGGCCATGTGGGCTTCAACGAACCGCCCTGCGGTCCCGAGGAGGGCTGCCGCTGCGTGCAGCTGAGCGCCAGCACGCGCAACGCCAATGCAGCCGCCTTCGGGGGTGAGAGCGCGGCGGTGCCGCAGCGGGCGATCACCCTGGGGCTGCGGGAGATCCTCGCCGCCGGCAGCATCCTGCTGGTGGTCACCGGCGCCGCCAAGGCCCCCGTGTTGGCGCGGTTGCTGCAGGAGCCCCCCAGCCCCGATCTGCCCGCCAGCTGGCTTCGCGGCCATCCCCGGGTCACGCTCCTGGTGGATCAGGCGGCCCTCACCCCATCACCGCTTCCATCAGACCCTCATCCGCCTCCAGATTGGCGGTGACGCTGCGGACGTCGTCCAGCTCCTCGATCGCATCAAGCATCCGCAGGCAGGCGCGCAGGCTGTCCGGCTCCTCAAGCCGGCAGGTGGTGCTGGGGATCCAGCGATGCTCCCAGCCGGCGACCTCCAGGCCACGGTCGCGCAGACCATCCTGCAGGGCTTCCAGGGCGCTGTAGGCCCCGATCACCTCCGCTCCCGTGGGCTCGAGGCTGTAGCTGATCACCGACGGGCCTCCTGCCTCCTCCAGGGCGAGCAGCGCCTCCAGCAGCCTCTCCTCCTCCAGGTTGCCCGCTGCCAGTGACACCGCGCTGCGGTGCTCGAACAGGTACCCGACACAGCCGCTTTCGCCGAGGTTGCCGCCGTTCTTGCTGAAGGCCAGCCGCAGCTCCGCAGCGGTGCGGTTGCGGTTGTCGGTGAGGGCCTCCACCAGCACGGCCACACCTCCGGGGCCATAGCCCTCGTAGCGCACCTCCTCGAAGGCATCGGCACCACCGCCTCCCTGCCCTGAACCCTTGGCGATCGCCCGCTCGATGTTGGCGTTCGGCACCCGTGCGGCCTTGGCCTTCTCGATGGCGGTGCGCAGCTGGAAATTCCCGGCGGGATCGGCCCCGGCGCGGGCCGCCACCATGATCTCGCGCCCGAGCCGGGTGAACACGGCGCCCCGCTTGGCATCGACCACCGCCTTGGTGCGTTTGATCTGGGCCCATCGGCTGTGGCCGGCCATGGTCAGGAGTGAACGGATGAAGGACGAACCGGGGTTTTGGATCAGCCCGCGGCCTGCAGCACCAGGCGTGGCTGCAGCGTGCCATCGGCCTGGGCGCTGGCGATGCCCGCCAGGTTGCCATCCGGTTGCACCACCACGACGGCCGTGCCTACCGGCAAGGCTTCCGGGCCCATCTGGCTGCGTCCGCAGCGCCACCCTGCCAGCGCATCGGGCTGCAGTGTGTGGCGCGCCAGGGCCTGCAGGGGGAGCAGGGGATCCAGCAGGGGGGGCAGCGGGGGCTGCTGCAGCCGCTCCAGCGGCAGGGCCTGCGCCAGGTTGAAGCCCAGGGCTTCCGTGCGCCGCAGGCTGGCCAGGCAGCCGCCCGTGCCCAGCGCGTCTCCCAGGTCGCGGGCCAGGGCCCGCACATAGGTGCCTGCCGAGCAGCGCAGGCTGATCTCCAGGCTGGATTCGCCTGGATTCCAGTGCAGCAGCTCCAGCTGATCGATCCGCACCGGCCGCGGCGCCAGGTCCAGCTGTTCGCCGCGGCGGACCCGCCTGTAGGCGCGCTCACCGTTCACGTGTACGGCCGACACCTGCGGCGGCGTCTGCAGGATCTCGCCGCGGAAGGCCTCCAGCGCGCGCTGCAGCTCCTCCTGCATCAGGGTTGGCACCGGCTCGCGGCTGAGGATCTCACCCTCCAGGTCATCGCTGCTGGTGCGCAGGCCCAGCTGGATCACGCCGCGGTAGGCCTTGCCTTCGGGCAGGTAGGGCAGCAGGCGGGTTGCCGGGCCCAGGGCGATCGGCAGCACGCCGGTCACGGCCGGATCCAGGGTGCCGCCATGGCCCACACGCCGCAGGCCGTAGGCCCGCCGCACCCGGTTGACGCAGTCGTGGGAGGTGAGCCCCTGGGGCTTGTCGATCACCAGAAAGCCGCAGAGATCCTGACCATCGGTCCCTGCGGCTGGTGTGTCGGCTGTGTGCATCGCGGCGGTGAGGCCGGCGGGATCAGACGCTGGCGATGTGGATGCGCTTGCGGTTGCGCAGGCCGCGGCGGATGCTCTCGAAGCTGACCACACCATCCACCAGGGCGAACAGGGTGTCGTCGGAACCACGGCCCACGTTGTTGCCGGGCAGCACGGAGGTGCCGCGCTGACGGATCAGGATCGAGCCGGCGGTCACGCTCTCACCGCCGTAGCGCTTCACACCCAGTCGCTTGGCGTTGGAGTCGCGGCCGTTGCGGGTGGAGCCTGTGCCTTTCTTGTGGGCCATGGGGGGAGAGGTGGTGGAGTTTGCGGCGGTGGAAGGTTGGAGGCTTCAGGGGGCTCAGGAGACCGGCTTGCCGCCGACCTGAATCGACTCGACCATGACACGGGTCAGCTCCTGGCGGTGACCGTTCTTGCGCCGGGTCTTCTTCTTGGGACGCATTTTGTAGACGAGCACCTTGGGGCCGCGGCGGTGGGCCATCACCTTGAGGGAGACGGTGGCACCTTTGACGTAGGGCTGGCCCAGGGAGGTGCCCTTGGCATCCTTCACCAACAGCACCGTCTCGAGCGTGATGCTGTCGCCCTCCTCGGCTGCGATCCGATCAAGATCGAGGTAGCGGTTGGGCTGGAGCCAGAACTGCTGGCCGGAGGCCTCAACGATCGCGTAAGGCCCCGCAGGGGCTGTGGCGTTTGACCCCGCGGGGGCTGTGGCGTTTGACTCCGCTGGAGTCGTGGAGGATTCGCTTGTCATGGCAGGAGGGCGCGGCCAGGCTGACGGATCCGACAGCGGATCAGCCATTGAGCCTGAGCTCGCGGCAATCGAAAGACAAACAAAGACTTTGCACTCCAGGCCTGCCTTCCGTCAACATTTCACCAGGCCCGGAAGTGGAAGCCCCCCTGGGATCTCCCTCCGGATCGGTCCGATTTCGGACCGGTTGCCTGGATTCCCACCCCGGATCCTCGTTCCGGACGCACCTGGTCGATGGCCGAGCCCGTTCTGCAGATCGCTTCCCTGATCCGGGATCCCCGCCTGGCGGAGGTCTGCAGCCAATGGCTTTGCGGCGGTCGGTATCAGCTGGAGGCGATGGATCCTGCCCCCGATCCGGTAGCGCTTCTCGATGGCCGGCGTGAGGATTTCGATGCCCTGCTGCTGGAGCAGGGTGCCCTCAGCACCGCCACCCTCACGGCCCTGGTGGAGCGGGGGCTGCTGTTGCCTGCGGTGGTGATCGGAGAGGTGTCTGGCCGCGTCGAGTATCACGAGGCTGAGATTCATCTGCCCCCCGATCAACTGGAGCAGCTGGCCTACAGCTTCGATGCAGCTCTGTCCCGCTTTCTGCGCCGGGGGCTGACGGGGGGCGGGTCGGGCACGGCCGGCAGCGGCGATCCGATCGCCGATCGCTGGAAGCTGGCGAACCGCCTCAAGGGCCGACTCGGTTACATCGGGGTCTATTACAAAAGGGATCCCGGCCGTTTCCTGCGCTACCTGGCGCAGGCGGATCGCGAGGAGCTGCTGCAGTCGCTCACCCGCACCTATCGCGATCTGCTGGTGGGCTATTTCCGCGATCCGGCAGCGGCGAACCAGGCTTTGGAGAGCTTCGTGAACACGGCCTTCTTCAGCGATCTGCCGATCACCAACGCTGTGGAAATCCATATGAATCTGATTGACGAATTCTCAAAGCAGCTCAAACTTGAGGGCCATAGGATTGATTTTCTCAAGGATTACCGATTGGCCCTGCTTGATGTGATGGCTCATCTCTGTGAGATGTACAGGCGCTCCATTCCGCCCGATACCCCCCTCGCTGTCGTCTCGACAGGCGCGATCGATGGCGCTGAGCAGCCCGAGCTCCTGGAGATCGCCGGGCTCTCCCCCTCGGGCCGAGCGACACCATTGACCCCACCTGAGGTGATCTGAGATGGCTTACCGAAAGACCTACATCCTCAAGCTGTACGTGGCGGGCAACACCCCCAATTCAATGCGTGCCCTCAAAACGCTGCGCAACATTCTGGAAACCGAATTTCGCGGTGTGTATGCCCTGAAGGTGATCGATGTGCTCAAGAATCCTCAGCTTGCCGAGGAGGATAAAATTCTTGCCACCCCCACCCTGGCCAAGATTCTGCCGCCGCCCGTGCGTCGGATCATCGGCGATCTTTCCGATCGTGAAAGGGTGTTGATCGGGCTCGATCTCCTCTATGGCGAGCTCTCCGAGGAGGGCTATGGCATGCAGGGCGAAGCCGAAGGCCCAGAGGTGGTTGAGGAGCTGGAGCCCGGTCCGGAGGAGACATCCTGAGGCCGGCTTCACCTCTCCTGACGACCCCTTTCATCGCTGCTCACCCGTTTCAGACCCGCCCCGTTCCCTTCCCTTTCGCCTCCTTCGATGCAGGACCCCAGGCTCACCAGTTCCATGCCGATGCAGGTGCAGAAGCTCCCCACCGGGATGGAGGGTTTCGATGACATTCTTCATGGCGGCCTGCCGATCGCTCGCTCCACATTGATCAGCGGCACATCCGGCACCGGCAAGACCGTCTTCTCGTTGAACTTTCTGTTCAACGGAATCCGTGATTTCAACGAGCCGGGAATCTTCGTCACCTTCGAAGAGTCTCCCTTGGACATCCTGCGCAACGCCGCCAGCTTCGGTTGGGATCTGCAGGAGCTGGTGGAGCAGGACAAGCTCTTCATCCTCGATGCCTCACCGGATCCCGATGGGCAGGATGTGGCCGGCAGTTTTGATCTTTCCGGTCTGATCGAGAGGATCAACTATGCGATCCGCAAGTACAAGGCTCGTCGCGTGGCGATCGATTCGATCACGGCCGTCTTTCAGCAGTACGACGCCGTGTCGGTGGTGCGTCGTGAGATCTTCCGGCTGATCGCACGGCTCAAGGAGATCGGCGTCACCACGGTGATGACAACGGAGCGGATCGATGAATACGGGCCGATCGCGCGCTACGGAGTCGAGGAATTCGTCTCCGACAATGTGGTGATCCTGCGCAACGTTCTCGAGGGAGAGCGGCGGCGGCGCACGGTGGAGATCCTCAAGCTGCGCGGCACCACCCACATGAAGGGGGAGTTCCCTTTCACGATGGGAGCCCATGGGGTCAGCATCTTCCCCCTCGGCGCCATGCGCCTCACCCAGCGCTCCTCGAACGTGCGTCTCAGTTCAGGCGTGCCGCGGCTCGATGCCATGTGCGGCGGTGGTTTCTTCAAGGATTCGATCATCCTCGCCACCGGTGCCACCGGCACCGGAAAGACGCTGCTGGTTTCGAAGTTCGTCGAGGATGCCTGCCGCAACAAGGAGCGGGCGATCCTGTTTGCCTATGAAGAGTCCCGGGCTCAGCTGCTGCGCAATGCCACCTCCTGGGGGATCGACTTTGAGCAGATGGAGCAGGATGGCCAGCTCAAGATCATCTGTGCCTATCCCGAATCCACGGGGCTTGAGGATCACCTGCAGATCATCAAGAC
The DNA here is from genome assembly GCA_037144195.1 of Synechococcus sp. ELA057. Classification (GTDB taxonomy): domain Bacteria; phylum Cyanobacteriota; class Cyanobacteriia; order PCC-6307; family Cyanobiaceae; genus Cyanobium. The sequence continues at coordinate 37,238 of JBAWXG010000009.1, read as the reverse complement.
GGAGATCAATCAATTCAAGCCATCGCGCATGGCGATCGATTCCCTCTCCGCCCTGGCCCGCGGCGTCAGCCACAACGCCTTCCGCCAGTTCGTGATCGGCGTGACCGGGTACGCCAAACAGGAGGAGATCGCCGGCTTCTTCACCAATACCTCCGAGGAGTTCATGGGGAGCCATTCGATCACTGACTCCCACATCTCCACAATCACGGACACAATCCTGCTGCTGCAGTACGTGGAGATCCGCGGTGAGATGGCCCGGGCGCTCAATGTGTTCAAGATGCGCGGCTCCTGGCACGACAAGGGCATCCGCGAGTTCGTGATCACCGGCAATGGGCCGGAGATCAAGGATTCCTTCTCCAATTTCGAGCGCATCATCAGCGGAGTGCCCCACCGCATCAGCGTCGACGAGCACAGCGATCTGGCACGCATCGTGCGCGGGGTTCAGAGCGAGGACTGAGTCCCGCTCCCGCGCTGACCCAGACCGGGCGCTGCGCCCCTGACATTCCCGCCTTGACGCTGATCAGAGATTCAGGGCGGGTTCGCGGCTGCGCTCGAGGCGCCTTCTCTCTGCCTGCAGCTCCAGTTCATCGCTATCGGAGTGCTCCAGCGGCAGATCGAACCAGAAGGTGGTGCCCACCCCGGGTTCGCTGACCATGCGCACCCGGCTGCCGTGCTTCTCGAGGATGCCACGCACGATCGAGAGCCCCAGCCCGGTCCCCGTCTCGGTGTGCACGGCGTTTTCCACGCGGTAGAAGCGTTCGAAGATGCGCTCCTGATTCGCCTCGGAAATGCCGTAGCCGCTGTCGCCGATCTCCACCCGCAACCGCGGCAGCGGTGAGCTGAGTGTGCAGGTGGGGTTATCGGTGGGTGGGCTGTTGGGATCCACCTGGCAGTGGTCCGGCCAGGGGTAGGCCCTGAGGATCACATTGCCGCCAGCGGGCGTGAACTTCAGGGCATTGCCAACAAGGTTGTCGAACACCTGCAGCAGCAGATCTCCATTGCCAAGAACACGCGGCAGATCGCAGTTCTGCTCGAACAGCAGACTGACGCCCTTGTCCTCGGCATTGAGCCGGTAGGTGCGCAGGGTCTGTTCGATGGCGGCGTCAACCTCGATCGGCTCCAGCTCCCAGACCCGATCCGATTCCAGCCGCGACAGGTCAAGCACATCGCTCACCAGGCGGGTGAGTCGATCGGTTTCGGCATTGGCGATCGCCAGAAACTCCTTGGTCTCCTCTTCGCTGAGTTGATCACCGAGGTCGTGGAGGGTTTCCACGTAGCTCTTGATGTTGAACAGCGGGGTGCGCAGCTCGTGGGAGACGTTGCTGATGAAACGGCTCTGGGCGGCGTTCAGCTCCACCTCACGGGTGAGGTCCTGGATCGTCATCGCGATGCCCTTGAGCGTTTCGCCGCTGGCATCCCGCACCGACTGGAGCACGATCCGCAGGGTGCGGGCCGGCTCGCCGAAGCTGCAGCGCACATCGGTGGTGTCGCACGCGCCGCTGATCATCGCGGCGAGGGGTTCCTGAAGCTCCATCGCCAACCGTTCAGGCAGCTGCTGCTCGAGATCATTGCCTTCGAGATTGCGCCCCTCCCAGCGGAACAGACGGCGGGCGGTCGGGTTGGCCAGCACGATCCGGCCTTCGGAATCCAGCAGCACCGCCCCGTCGGCCATGGTGGCGATGAGCGACTGCTGTTTCACCTGCGCCGCCTGGATCTCCTCGATGTTGGCTTCGTCGTAGGCCTCGAGCCGGCCTGCCATGGTGTTGAAGCCATCCAGGAGTTCCCCCAGTTCTCCGCCCACCGGCAGTGCGATGCGGGCCTGGAAATCGCCTCCGGCGATCCGGCGGACACCCCGCAGCAGCTCCTTGAGCGGCCGGGTGATCGTGAGTGCGTTGAACACCGATCCCAGGATCACCAGCACCCAGATCGAGATGAACACCGCCACCGTCACCTCGCGGCTGAGGGCGGCGCTGGCCAGCACCGTTTCATTGGGGTTGATGCCCAGAGCCACCACCCCGAGGTAGCGCTCCCCGCTCACCAGCGGCACAAACACGTCGGTGACGAGGCCATCGGGGGTGAGATGCCGGCGGATCAGCGGGTTGTCGGGTCGGCGTTGCAGATCGGCGGGCAGTTCCAGCCGGCGGCTGAGCAGCTCATCGCCCCCACTGCCGCCGCTGCGGGCGCCGCGGCTCCCCCCCATGGGGATACCGAGGTAGATCACCCCTTCCGCATCGGCGAAGACGACATAACGCAGGCTGCGGCTCGAGCGCCAGAACCGCTCTGCCACAGCCACCAGCTCCCGGTCATTGCCCTGGGCCACCAGGGGCTCGACATTGGCCGCGAGCAGCAGCCCCAGATCCCTGGCATAACGGCTGTCGCTGAGCTGCACATCACGCTGGATGCCATTGAGGGCGACGAAGGTGATGCCCGTCATCAGCAGGCTCACCACCAGCGTGGCGACGGCCAGCAGCTTGGTCTGCAGGCTGAATTCGGCCCACCAGCGCGCCAGGCGCGCCCGCCAGTCCAGGGGCTGGGCCGCGCTGCTCATCGCGTCGTCTCCGGGCCCAGAGGCAGGTTGCGGCTGCGCACCTGATGGCCGATATCGCGCCGGAAGGTGATGCCTTCGTACTGCACCTGGCCGAGGCCTGCATAGGCCCGATCGAAGGCGGCATCGAAGTCCTCCGCCTGGGCCACCATCGCCAGCACCCTGCCTCCGGCCGTGCGGCAGACCCCTTCGGCATCCCGCCGGGTGCCGGCGTGGAACAGCTGGCGGTGGGGCTCGTCGCTGAGCTGGATGCCGATCGCATCACCGCTGCGCACGACGCCCGGATAGCCCTCGGCGGCGGCGATCACGCAGGCACTGCAGCCCGGAAGCAGCGTCAGCGGCGGTGCCGCGCTGAGATCGCCACGGGCGCAGGCCAGCAGCACCCGGGCCAGCTCGGGCCCCATCAGCGGCATCAGCGTCTCGCACTCGGGATCGCCGAAGCGGCAGTTGAATTCGATCACCCTGACTCCGGCCGCGGTGCACATGAGCCCCGCGAAGATCACGCCGCGGTAGTCGATTCCTCGTGACTGCAGGGCCTGCAGGGTGGGCTCAAGCACCTCCCGCTGCACCTGTGCGAGCCCCTCGCTGTCCAGGAGCGGAGCCGGTGCATAGGCCCCCATCCCACCGGTGTTCGGGCCCGTATCGCCTTCGCCGATGCGCTTGTGATCCTGGGCGGGCGGCAGCAACACCAGACGGCGCCCGTCACAGAGCGCGAACACGGAGACCTCCGGGCCGTGCAGACGCTCCTCCAGCACAACAGAAGCACCGGCGCTGCCATAGCGGCCGGCGAACACCTCGGCGATCGCCGCTCTCGCCTGCTCCATCGTCTCCGGCACCGTCACCCCTTTGCCGGCGGCCAGACCATCCGCTTTGACCACCAACGGTTGTCCGTGGGCATCGAGAGCGGCCAGAGCCGTGGCCTCATCACTGGCCTGCCAGTAGCCGGCCGTGGGGACGCCGGCCTCGCGCATCAGCTGCTTGGCCCAGCCTTTGCTCGCCTCCAGCAGCGCCCCCTCCCGCCCGGGTCCGAACACCGCCAGACCCCGGCCCCGCAGCTGATCGGCCAAGCCCGCTGCCAGGGGAGCCTCCGGTCCGATCACCACCAGATCGATGGCGTGGATGCGGCAGGCCTCCGCCAGGGCGGTGCCATCGGTTTCAGCGATCGCCAGCGGCGTGCAGCCAGGCAGTTCGCCGCTGCCGCCGTTGCCGGGAGCAATCCACACGCCCAGCACGCCCGGGCAGCGCGCCAGCGCCCAGCCCAGGGCATTCTCGCGACCGCCACCTCCCACCACCAGGATCCGTTGTGGCGTTTCGCCGGCTGGGATGGGGGACTCAGGAAGGACCATGGAAAGGGCTGGCGACGGACCGCCTGGCGGCACCACCGGTAAGTTGAGCGTCGTGCCACCGACCCAGCCATTGTCCGTGACAGGACCAGCTTCTGTGGCCGGCCGGCCAACTCTTCGGGCCATCTGCTGCCGCTGGTTGTCCCGGGCTCTGGTGCTGGCGATCCTGTCTCCTCCCTGTCTGGCTCAGTCCCAGGGGGGCCGCTCGCTGCCGCCGCCTCAGGGAGCGTCCCTGCCCGCCGCCGCGCCGGTCCCGCAGGCTGAGATGCCCTTGAGCGATCGACAGGTCCGGGATCTGCTGCGCACCGCGGATCTGGATCAGCTCGAGCCTCTCTGCGCGCGCTTTCTGGCGGAAGGCAATCTCGGCAGGGTGAGGTTGGTGGGCCAGCGTCTGCTCACGGTTCTGCCCGCACCGCAGCCGCTGGAGGTGGTCCTTGCCAATGCCGAGGTGCTGCTGCGCTGCCGCCTGCCGACGGCCGCGCTCACGGTGCTGGATCGGATCAGTCCCGATCGGGGCGCCGAGCGGGTGCAATGGCTCATGCTCCAGTGGCGGGCGGCCGAGGCTGCCCTGGATCCGCGCCGCGCCGCCCTCGCCCTGGAGCGTCTCGCCGCTGGCAATCCCGCCAGGCTTGCCTCGCTGATGCTCCCCGTGCGCCAGCGGGATGACGGCTCCTGGGTCAGCCGCCCGGCGTTGGATCTTCTGGTGGCCGATCTGGAGGCGGCGGGCCGTCCCGACGAGGCCGCCTCCCTGCTGCTTTCCTCCGGCCGCGATGCTCTGGCGGCGGAGCGGTTGGATCAGGCCCTCCATCTCTGGGCCTCTCTGCCGGAGACGGTGCGAGAACCCTTGATGGAGCAGGCGCTCGAGCAGGCCGCCGCCGCGGGCTCCTGGGGTCTGGTCAGCGACCTGCTGGCGGCCCAGGCGGCCAGTGCCACCAGCCCGGAGGCGCTGGCACGCAATCGCGAGCGCCGGATGCGTCTCAGCCGCCGTCTTGATGACGCCTATAACGAGTGGCGCGCCCTGCAGGGGGATCCCGCAGCGGTCCAGCGCCGTCAGGTCCTCGAGCAGCAGCTGCGCTCCCCGCGGGGCCCCGGTGGCCATGCCGCCGCTCCAGCCAGGCCCCCCGCCGCGCCTGCAGCAACACCCCTGCCACTCCCAGCTCCCCTCAAGCCATGACCCTTCCCCCGATCGGTGCGCTGCTCTACGAGGGCAAGGCCAAACGGGTGTACGCCACCGACCGGGAGGATCTGGTGGCCGTCGAGTACAAGGACGATGCCACCGCCTTCAACGCCCTCAAGAAGGCCAGCCTTCCCGGTAAGGGCTCGCTGAATTGCCGCATCTCGGCCCTGCTGTTCGAGCATCTGACCCGCCGGGGGATTCCCACCCATTTCTGCGGTGTCGCCGATGACCTCTGGATGGTGGTCCGCCGCGTCCGGGTGATCCCCCTGGAGGTGGTGGTGCGCAACATCGCCGCTGGATCCCTCTGCAGGCAGATGCCGATCGCCCCGGGCACCCGTCTGGAGCCGCCGCTCCTGGATCTGTATTACAAGGACGATGGCTTCGGTGACCCTCTGCTCAGTGAGGCGCGGCTGGAGCGTCTTGGCCTCGTCAGCCCCCAGCAGCTGCAAGACATCCGCGCTCTGGCCATGGAGGTGAACCGGGAACTGGTGGCCTTGTTCGCCTCTGTCGGGCTGGACCTGGTGGATTTCAAGATCGAACTGGGTATCGCCGGCGATGGAGCGCTGCTGCTCGCCGATGAGATCAGCCCCGACACCTGCCGTCTCTGGGATCGCCAGACCAGTGATGCGCGCGATCGCATCCTCGACAAGGACCGATTCCGTCAGGATCTCGGCGGTGTGGTGGAGGCCTACGGGGAGGTCTTCAAACGGGTCCAAGGGGTCTGCCCCCAACCCCGGCAGTACGGGTAAGGTCGGCAGACTTTGCGGCACCGCCGCTCACTCCTCAACCCACATGGCAGGCCCCGCCCAGCGCAGGTCGACGAACGGCTCTCCCCTCGCCATGCCGGCACTGGTCGCTGCTCCGTTGGGAGCTCTCGCTCTGCTGATCCCCCATGTTGCCCTGGCTGGCCAGCCGCAGAGCCAGGCTCGGCCTGGCCTTGCCCCTCAGGCATCCGGTGCTCCTGAGCAGCGGCTGGCCCAGGCCACTGCCGATCCCGCCGGCCTCACGCCGAAGCCCCAGCAGGAGCCGAAGGTCCTGATCAGTGAGGTGGTGATCGAAGGCCTTGCGGGCCACCCCGAGAAGCTGAGGCTCGAGCTCGCCGCCTACGACGCCATGGGCGTCACCCCCGGCAGCCGGATCACCCGCAGTGAGTTGCGCAATGATCTGGGCGCGATCTACGCCACCGGCTGGTTCGCCGATGTGCGCATCGATCCGGTGGATGGTCCCCTGGGCGTGCGGCTCAAGGTGATCGTGGTGCCCAATCCGGTGCTGAAGTCGGTCAGCCTCGATCCCGCTGACGCCAAGGTGCCTCCTCAGGTGGTGAAGGACACCTTCGCTCCGGATCTGGGCAAGACCCTCAATCTCAACACCCTGCAGACCCGCATGCAGGAACTGCAGAAGTGGTACGCCGATCAGGGCTATTCGCTGGCGCGCGTCACCGGGCCCGGAAGGATCAGCCCTGACGGCAATGTGCTGCTCAATGTGCGGCAGGGAACGGTTCAGGGTGTGGAGGTGCAGTTCCTCACCAAGGATGGATCCACCACCAATGCCAAGGGCCAGCCGATCCGCGGCAAGACCAAGCCCTGGGTTGTCACCCGGGAGATCTCCACCAAACCCGGGCAGGTGTTCAACCGGCGCAGCCTGGAAGAGGACATCAAGCGCCTTTACGGCACCGGCCTGTTCTCCGATGTGAAGGTCACCCTGCGGCCCGATGCGACCAACCCGGGTGCCGTCACCATCGTGCTGGGCATCGTGGAGCAATCCACCGGCTCGCTCTCAGGGGGTCTGGGTTACAGCCAGAGCCAGGGTGTGTTTGGACAGATCCAGATTTCCGATACCAATCTGACCGGACGAGCCTGGGATCTGTCCACCAGCTTCACCTACGGTCAGTTCGGAGGTCTTGCGGATGTCACCTTCACGGATCCCTGGATCAAGAACGACCGTTACCGCACCGCATTCCGGGCCAAGTTGTTCATCAGCCGCGATGCGCCACAGATCTTCCAGAGCCAGAACAATGGCAACATTCTGACGGCCAGTAACTTCTATCAGCCACCCGGTACTTCGATCGCCAACAACATCAACAGCTCAGGCAACCTGCTGGGCACGGTGTTTGGCAATATTCAGGACGCTATCAATGCCGCCCCGGGCCTGAGCTGGGTGGATTACAACGGCAATACGGCCGTGATCCAGCGGGCGGGCGGCAACATTCAGTTCGTGCGCCCCTTGAATGGAGGCAATCCGTTCAAGCGCGCCCCCTGGAGTCTGGTGCTCGGCGTTTCGGCCCAGCAGGCGTCTCCAATCGATTTCGGAGGCCAGTCCAATCCCTATGGCGTCGCCAGCAACAACTTTAACGCCAACGGTGGCCTTGTTCCCACCAGTTCGGTGATCTGCCTGGCCTACAACTGCGCTGCCAATAACCAGCTCTTCGGCCTCCGTATCGCAGCGACGATGAATAATTTGAATGATCCAAGAAACCCGACCAAGGGCAACTTCCTCAGCCTCGGCACCGAGCAGTTTATCTCTGTGGGGCCGGATTCACCCACCTTCAACCGCCTGCGCGGCAGTTACACCCATTACATCCCTGTCAACTGGATCCGTTTCTACAAGGGCTGCCGGCCCAAGCCCGGCCAGAATGCTGATTGCAAGCAGGCCCTTGCCTTCCAGGTATCAGCCGGTTCAAACGTGGGTCAGCTCCCCCCCTACGAAGCCTTCTGCCTGGGCGGCAGCAATTCCGTCCGCGGTTATTACGACTGCAACCTCGGTGTGGGCCGCAATTTCGGAGAAGCAACCCTCGAATACCGCTTCCCTCTCTTTTCGATCATCAGCGGTGAGCTGTTCATCGACGGCGGCACCACGTTCAACAGCCAGGCCAATGTGCCCGGCAATCCAGGAGGCCTGCTGCTCAAGCCAGGCCAGGGTTTCTCCGTGGGTACCGGTGTGATCGTCACCACGCCGGTGGGGCCGCTGCGCCTGGAGGTGGCCAGTCAGGATCTGACCGGAAACTGGCGCTTCAACCTGGGCGTGGGCTGGAAGTTCTGATCCATGGACTGGCCGAGTGACTACCGACAGGCCTGGACTCTCTCCAGCTCTGTCGATCGCAGCGGTATCGGCCTCCACAGTGGAGCGATCGGGCGGGTGAGGCTGCAGAGCAGTGAGCGTCCTGGCTTCTGGGTCGGCTGGCTGGACGCACCCTCTCTGCCGCTGGTGCGGCTGGATCCTGCTCAGGTGAGCGACACCCGTCTGTGCACCGCCCTGAAACTGGATCAGCGGCGGCTGGCGACGGTGGAGCATCTGCTGGCGGCACTGGCCGGCAGTGGGATCAGCCAGGCGGAGATCCTGGTGGAGGGCGAAGAAATTCCCCTGCTCGATGGATCGGCACTGCCCTGGATTGAGGCCATCGAGGAGGCAGGTCTGCAACCTCTGGGGGTGCGTCAGGCGCCGCCACTGCCGTCCCAGCCGATCACCATCCACCAGGGAAGCGGCTTCGTGATGGCGGTGGCCGCCGAGGAGCTCAGCGTGGGTGCGGCGATCGAATTCCCCCAGGCTGCCATCGGTCGTCAGCTCTTCTCACTGGCTCTCACGCCGCAGCGTTTCGTCGATGAGATCGCTCCAGCCCGCACCTTCGGCTTCCGGGAGCAGGTCGAGGCGCTGCGGCAGGCGGGCCTGATCCGTGGCGGCGCCCTCGATAACGCCCTGGTCTGTGATGGGGATGGATGGCTCAATCCGCCGCTGCGTTTTTCCGATGAACCGGTGCGCCATAAGCTCTTGGATCTGATCGGAGATCTGGCTTTGGTCGGCCTGCCCTTCGCGCAGGTCTTCGCCTACCGGGGAAGCCATGGGCTGCATACGGCCCTGGCCGCTGCCATCCAGGCCTGAGACGATCCAGCCCTCTCCCCAGCTCCCCGCGCTTCCAGCCCTTGACCGCCACCGCCGTCCCCGCTCCAGGCACGTCCCAACCCGAGCTCCCTGCCGCGATCGGGGCGGCGTCGGGGGCACCGGTAGGGAATGGTGCGGCTGATCCGTTCGCAGCGGTGGCCTCCGTGTCGGTGGAGCCAGCCATCCTCAGCAGCGAGCAGATCCTCAATCTTCTCCCCCATCGGTATCCCTTCGCCCTGGTGGATCGGGTGGTGGCTTACGAACCGGGACTTCGGGCCGTGGCGATCAAGAACGTCACCTTCAACGAGCCGCATTTTCAAGGCCATTTCCCGGGGCGCCCGCTGATGCCGGGGGTCCTGATCGTGGAGGCCATGGCCCAGGTCGGCGGGTTGATCGTGACCCAGATGCCGGATCTGCCCAAGGGCCTGTTCGTCTTCGCCGGTATCGATGAGGTCCGCTTCCGAAGACCGGTGGTTCCTGGGGATCAGCTGCGGATCAGCTGTGAACTCCTGAGCCTCAAGCGCAAACGTTTCGGCAAGGTGCGCGCCCAGGCCACGGTGGCTGGTGAGCTGGTCTGCTCCGGCTCCCTGATGTTCTCCCTGGTGGATTGAGCCGATGACCTCCGCAGCCATGGTCCCCTCCATCCATCCCACGGCCGTGGTCGATCCCATGGCACGGATCGGCAGTGGTGTGCAGATCGGCCCCTACGCGGTGATCGGGCCGGAGGTGGAGCTTGGAGACGACACCCGCATCGGCCCCCATGTGGTGATCGATGGCCGCGTGCGCATGGGCCGTCGCAATCGCATCTTCCCAGGTGCCTGCATCGGTCTGGAGCCCCAGGATCTCAAGTACAGCGGTGCTCCGACGGAGGTGGTGCTCGGCGATGACAACACCATCCGCGAGTGCGTCACGATCAACCGCGCCACCCATGAGGGGGAGCAGACGCGCATCGGCAGCGGCAATCTGCTGATGGCCTACAGCCATCTGGGCCACAACTGTGATCTGGGCGACCGGATCGTGATCGCCAATGGCGTGGCGGTGGCCGGCCATGTGGTGATCGGCGATCGCGCCGTGATCGGAGGGGTGCTCGGAATCCATCAATTCGTCCACATCGGCACGCTGGCGATGGTCGGTGGCATGAGCCGCATCGATCGCGATGTGCCCCCCTTCCTGATGGTGGAAGGCCATCCCGGCCGGGTGCGGGGACTCAACCGGATCGGGTTGCGCAGAAGCGGCCTGGCGGAACTCGATGGGGGTGCGCAGCTGCGCCAGCTCCAGGAGGTCTGGACCTTGCTGTATCGCAGCGATCTTGTGCTTGCCGAGGCGTTGCTGCAGGCCCGTCAGCACACGTTGCTGGCCGCCGCTGCAGAGCTGTGCGATTTTCTGGAGGCCTCCCTGGCACCGGATCGTCGCGGCCCGCTGCCGGCCCAGCGCTGATGGTGCGGCTGCTGGTCAGTACTGGTGAGGTCTCCGGCGACCTGCAGGGGGGGTTGTTGATCCGCGCTCTGCATCAGGAGGCCAGCGATCGCGGCCTGGATCTGGAGGTGGTGGCCCTCGGCGGTGAGCGGATGCAGGAGGCCGGAGCCACCTTGCTGGCCAACACTGTCGCCCTCGGGGCCATCGGTCTCTGGGAAGCCGTGCCGCTGGTGCTGCCCACGCTGCGCTTGCAGCGTCGCCTGCGGCAGTGGTTGGAAGGCAACCCGCCCGATGGGGCGGTGTTGATCGATTACATGGGAGCCAATGTCAACCTCGGCCTGCGGTTGCGGCGGCGGTTTCCGGCTCTGCCGATCCTGTATTACATCGCCCCGCAGGAGTGGGCCTGGCGTCTCGGCGAGGGTGGCAGCACCAGGTTGATCGGGTTCAGCGACAGGATCCTGGCGATCTTCCCGGAGGAGGCGCGCTTCTACGCCCAGCGTGGGGCAATGGTCACCTGGGTGGGCCATCCCCTGCTCGACACCATCGCCGACCTGCCCTCGCGCCAGGAGGCCCGGCAGCGGCTCGACCTGAGCCCGGAGGCTCCGGTTCTGCTGCTCCTGCCCGCCTCCCGCCAGCAGGAGTTGCGCTATCTGCTGCCACCGATGCTGGAGGCGGTGGCGCTCCTGCAGCAGAGGCATCCCGATCTGGAGGTGCTGCTGCCCGCGGCCCAGGCCGGTTTCAAGCCCCTGCTGAAGGCGGCCTTGGATCAACACGGTGTGCGGGTGCGCCTGATCGATCCTGATCAGAGCGATGCGCTCTGGCCCGATCTCTGCGCTGCCGCTGATGCGGCGTTGACCAAATCGGGCACGGCCAATCTGCAGTTGGCGCTCCGTGGCGTCCCGCAGGTGACGGGTTATCGCGTCAGCCGGGTCACGGCCCTGGTGGCACGCCACATCCTCCGCTTTGCGGTGGATCACATTTCACCGGTGAATCTGATCCTCGAGGAACGGCTGGTGCCGGAACTGCTCCAGGATGAGTTCAGTGCCGAGAGGATCGTGGCGCTGCTCGAGCCCTTGCTGCAGCCCGAAGGAGAGGCGGCCCGCCATCAACGCCAGGGGTACGGGAGGCTGCGGCAGCTGCTCGGTGAGCCCGGTGTCACCCGCCGTGCAGCCCGCGTCATCCTCGATCAGGTCGGGCCCGTCGCTTCCTCCCGCCTTTCGCCTGCTGGTCAGGTCTGAATCATGCGTCCTCTGGCCCTGCTGCTGAGCCTGTTGCTGGTGCTGCTGACTCCGGTGGCCGCCGTCCAGGCCGCCAGCGAGGAGGCGGTGTTCGCCGGCGGCTGCTTCTGGTGCCTGGAGCATGATCTGGAATCCCTCCCCGGTGTGACGGCCGCGATCAGCGGCTACAGCGGCGGTCATGTGGCCAAACCCACCTACCGTCAGGTGTCCGCGGAGGGCACCGGGCACCAGGAATCGGTGCTGGTGCGTTTCGACAACAGCCGCCTCTCCTACGCGACCCTGTTGCGCGCGTACTGGCGCAACATCGATCCCTTCGATGGTCGCGGTCAGTTCTGCGATCAGGGCGACTCCTACCGGCCGGTGATCTTCACCGCCAGCGCTGAACAGGCGAAGCAGGCCCGCAGCAGCCTGCAGGCGGCAGCCCGGGAGCTCGCCCGCCCCGCCGCGACGCTCAGGGTTGAGATCAAGCCCCTGGAGACCTTCTGGCCTGCCGAGGAGTACCACCAGCGCTACGCCGAGCGCAATCCGCTGCTGTACAACTACTACCGCTTCCGTTGCGGCCGGGACCGGCGTCTGGATCAGGTGTGGGGGGCGAAGGCCCGTCGCTCGATCCCCTGGGGGAATCCTCAGCCACGCCCTTGAGCGGGTGCTGGCTGCGGCTGCGCGGCAGACCTGCGCCCCTGCGGTTCCCGGGGTGGGCAATCCCGTCTGCGCTCCCTAACTTGAGCGATGCCCAGGATGCTCGCGTGTATGTATCTGCTGACCATTCGTGACGGCCTTCAGACCCGTCACATCGGTCCCTATGAGAGCCCAGCTCGCGCGGCTGCGGATCTGGATGCCCTGCTGGCGGTCTGTGGAGAGCGCAGCCACTGGCAGATCCACCGGTTGGAGGCACCTCTGGCTGGGGCTTGCCAAGCCTTCAGCGAAGCGTCGCCGCACCATGGCCGGGGTGCGGCCCTGGTGGCCTGAGGCGCGGATCTCCCGCTGCGGTTCCTGCCGGTTTCAGTTCCCGCTCTGACGCGGGTAACCCCGCAGCAGGCCGCTTTCGATCATCAGCCCCACGCCGGCATTGATCAGTGCCAGCCCGAGGGTTCCGTACCAGAACCAGGGGCCTGGCTGCTGAACGGCGATCCCATCGGCGACCGGTGCCAGCAGCTGCCATTGATGCAGACCCTTGCGGATCACCGCCTCCCCGAACAGACAGAGACCTGCGGGAAGCAGCAGCACGCCCAGTTGCGCTTTGACATACCAGCGGATCTTGGGAGGGGCCATCGGGGTTCTGTCCTCGGACGGGTTAGGCGGGTGCGCCGCCGATGATCCAGTTCACCAGGGTGGCGACACCGAAGCCTGTGGCCCCGGCGGGTTGTTGGCCCCGGTCCTTCTCGCTCCAGACCGTGCCGGCTATGTCGATATGCGCCCAGGGAATGGTGCTGCTGACGAAATCCTGGAGGAACAATGCGGCCGTGATCGATCCACCCGGTCGGGGGCCTGTGTTCTTCAGATCAGCCAGTTTGCTCTTGAGGCCGGCTTTGTAGGAGCTCTGAAGGGGCATCCGCCACAGGGCCTCACCGCCGCTCCGGGCCCCTGACAACAGGCCATCGGCGAGCAGGTCGCTGGTGCTCCAGAGGCCGGCGATCTCCTCACCCAGAGCGATCACGCAGGCACCGGTGAGTGTGGCCAGGTCAACGATCGCATCGGGCTCGAGCTTCGAGGCATAGACGAGCGCATCGGCCAGGGTGAGGCGCCCTTCCGCGTCGGTGTTGTTGATCTCGATCGTGGTGCCATTGGAGGCCGTGAGGATGTCACCGGGGTGAATGGCACCGCCGCTGATCATGTTCTCGCAGCTGGCCACGATCGCGTGCACTTCGATGCCTTCGGGTCGCCGTTGGCCGATGGCCCGTGCGGCTCCCAGCACCGCCGCGCTGCCTCCCATGTCGTACTTCATCATTTCGATCTGGGAGCCGGCGGTCTTGAGGTTGTAGCCGCCGGAATCGAAGGTCAGTCCCTTGCCCACGATCGCCACCCGCCGCGTCACCGGTCCGCTGGGGCGGTACACCAGATGGATGAACTTGGGCGGCAGATCGGAGCCTTGGGCCACCCCCAGGTAGGCCCCCATGCCCAGGGCCTCGCAGTCGGCACGCTCCAGCACGCGCAGCTCCAGATTGAATCCCTGGGCGATGGCGGCGGCCACATCGGCCAGGGCCTGTGGCGTGGCGATATTGGGCGGTGCGGCCACCAGTTGACGGGCCAGCTCCACGCCGCAGCAGAGGGCATCGAGATGCTGCAGGCCTTCCTCGGCTTCCTCCGGCATCCCGAGAAGGGCGATCTCACTGGGGAGGTGGCGTGGTTCGGTCTCGCTTTTGAAGCGCTGGTCGGCATAGAGCCCCAGACGGGTGGCTTCGGCCATCGCCGCCGCGGCATCGGCCTGCCCCAGCCCCTCCACCGGCATCCGCAGCCCCAGCTGCCGTACGCCCAGCCGTGCGGCCTGGCGGGCCACAGCCGCGCAGGCCTGCCGCAGTCCGCTCAGGTGGAAGTCGGCCGCCTCCCCCAGGCCCACCAGGATGAGCAGGGCCGGTGTCTGATCGAGCCTTTCGATGGTCACCAGCTCGCCGGGCTTGGCCTGAAAGCGACGCTGCTGCAGATGGGTCTCCAGGGCGGAACCGAAACGGTCGCGCAGCTCCCGCCGCCCCGGATGGGTTTCATCGCTGAACAGCCCGACGGCCAGGCCATCGCCGCTCCAGCTGGCGAGTGGATCGTCACTGGCACGCGGCAGGCAGCGGAAATCCATCGGCATGATCCGTCAGCTCCGCGATGGTAGGGCTGTCCGCGGGTGGGGTTGTGGCGGATCAGTCGGAGGGCGCGGTGAACGGCGTGGCCCAGCGCCCGCGGGTTTCCTTGTTGAACGGAGGCAGCCAGCGGCGGATCAGGGCCTGCTCCAGGTCCCTGCGCGGGCGCGTCTGCTGCGGCACCTCTAACCAGAAGCGGATGCTCAGCGTCAGGGGCAGGTCAGCCCGCTGCAGGGCCTCGGCATAGGCATCGAGGTAGCGCTTGCAGTCGTGCTCACCCTTCCAGCGGCGTTCGGCTGCGGCGGTTTCCCCGACATACAGCAGCAGGCTGGCTCCCGACGCCGCCGGGCGGTCCATCACCAGGTAGATGGCGGCGCCGCTCTGGGGTGCCTCGGGCCAGCGCCAGAAGGAGAGGCTCTGGGCCTGAAGGTTCAGGGGATCGAGGGCGATGGCCTGGCTGGTGGCGCCCGTGTCCCCCTCCGCCGCGAACAGATCGCCCTGGGCCGATGGGCTGGCCCCACCTCCGCCCAGCAGCGGTTCCTGGTGTGCGGCCAGCCGCTCCTGCCAGACCAGCAGCTGATGGCGCAGCAGGGGTGGCGGCAGTGGGCCGGCGCCGCTGCTGTCATCGAGATGGGTGTCGTTGGCGAAGAGATCGCCCTGACGCGTCTGGGCCGGGGTCATCGCCCTGGTCGCCGTGCCGGTGGCAGCCGAGGGCCGGGAGGGGGCGGCTCGAAGCTCAGCCGGCCGATCCAGGCCTCGATCACGGCTGCCGGCAGACCCAGGCGCTCCTGCAGATCAGCCAGGTCGCTGAACGGTCTGCGGATCCGTTCCTGAAGCAACCGCTGCAGAGCCTCGGCATCGAGACCCGCCAGCTGCTGCAACGCGGCGCTGCTGGCGCTGTTGATGCACAGCGGGGCCGGTTGATTCAGTTCCGGTGCTGTGCCGTACCAGCGGAAGTCCAGCAGTGGCAGCCAACTCTGCAGGGTGTCGGCATCGAGGTGGAGCAGCCGCTGCAGATCCTCCGCTCCGCTCAGCTGCACGCCGCCGGCCTGCAGCCGCAGCAACAGGTCCGCCTGGTCGCTGCTGCAGCCGGGCAGTCGCAGCCAGTCGCTGGCGGTGGCACGGTTCACGTCCAGGCGCCAGCCGAGGGCCGCTGCCCGGCGCACCTCGTCGCCGTTCTGCAGCGGTCTGCCGGGCCTGAGCGTCAGCTTCAGGTCGAGCAGGTCGCGCTCGAGGGACTCCTGCGGCTCGTCCGGCGCTGGTGAGGGCGGCTGGCTGAACGCGCTGACGCTGCCCACAGGCCTGGAAGGACGAGGCAGCTGGCCGCTGGCGATCAACAGCCGGCGGGCCAGGGGATCCAGCCAATGCCGCTGGGCCATCGGTCTGTGCAGAGCAGGCGCAATGGCACGGAAGCTAGCGGCAGCTCCCGGGCTGAGGCCATCCGCTGGGGTGGGTCACGACCCACGCCGGCCGCCAGGATGCGTGGATCCACACCTGCGCTGCAGCGGTGACCAGCCTCAGAATCGAGGCCGCAGAAATCCGTGCCTCCGTTTGTGATGGCTTTCTTTGACTCCGAGATCGTGCAGGACGAGGCGCGCAATCTCTTCGGTGACTACCAGAATCTGATCAAGCTCGGCAGTGAGTACGGCAAGTTCGATCGGGAGGGCAAGAAGCTCTACATCGAGCGGATGGAGCAGATGATCGACCGCTATCGCGTGTTCATGAAGCGTTTCGAGCTCTCCGATGATTTCCAGGCCAAGCTCAGCGTGGAGCAGCTGCGCACCCAGCTCGGGCAGTTCGGTCTCACCCCCGAAACGATGTTCGAACAGACCCAGCGCACACTCGATCGCATGCGCAGCGAACTCGAACAGCAGACCTGAAGGGCTCAGGGCCCCCAGCGCTGGGCCCCCAGATAGATCAGATCGACGAAGTCGCTGGCCTGATGATCCCGGGGTCCGAGGCTGATCCGGAATCCGCCCAGATCCGCTGTCCCCATGCCCTCGAAGGCGGCCACAAGACTCTGGCGCGTGGGGTTCGTGCCTGCGCGCTCAAGGGCCGCGGTGAGCAGCCGGGCGGCCAGAAAACCCTCCAGGCTGGTGAAGCCATAGCGAGGGCTGCGCTGCTGCTGGCGCATCAGGCGTTGATACTGCGCCACCACCGGCACCCGCCGATCCCAGGGAAAGGGCACGACCTGAGCGATTCCGATGCCATTGGCCATCCCCGGGGGCAGATCGTTCTGCAGGCCGGTGGTGCTGACGAAGGAGACGTTCATCAGCTGGGCGGTGCTGCCCAGGTTCTGGAGGCTGCGGCTGAAGGCTGCGGAGCTGGGATAGGCGCTGATGATCACCACGCCGTTGGGTTGGCCGCGCTGCACCCTCCAGGCCGCCTGATCGGTGGCGGTGGAGTTGCGCTTCACGCCGGCGATGGCGACCGGACGCAGACCGTGGCGGCTCAGGGCCTCGATCGTGGCCCGCAGCCCGTCATCACCGAAGGCATCCTCCTGGTGCAGCACCGCGATCCGGTGTCGGCCGGAGCGCACCAGATCGTTGATCATCCGCTCGATCTCGGCCTGATAGCTGGCCCGCAGGCTGAACACCATGGGCCGCTGCGGCTCGCGCACCAGCCGGGCGCCCGTGAGGGGGGCCACCAGCGGAATCCGTTGGCGATCCACCAGCGGCAGGATCGCCTTCACCGTCGGCGTTCCCACGTAGCCGAAGAGCGCGAAGACACGCTCGCTGTCGATCAGCCGCTGGGTGTTCCGCAGCGTGCGAGGCGGTTCGTAGCGGTCGTCAAGGCTGATCAGCCTCAAGGTGCGGCCGTGGATGCCGCCCTGGCGGTTCACCTCGGCGAACCAGGCCAGGGCTCCCTCGCGATAGTCGCGGCCCAGCTGGGCGGAGGGCCCGCTCAAGGGGGCCGACTGACCGAGCAGGATCTCGCTGCGATCCAGGGGTCGTGAGGCTTTTGCCTGCAGGGGCGCTGCAGCGTCGGGGAGTGCGGCCAGCGGCAGCGGCATCAGCAGCGGCAGCAGGATGGCAGCGCCGCTCCACACCCCTAACGTCGGGCCGAGCTTGGGCCACCACCGGGTGCGGAAGCAGAAGCGCTGGAATCTGGTGGCCATCGGCTCGGTGTTGGTGGCCATGCTGCTTGCCATCGTGGCGATCGGGCGGATCGATGTCACCCAGGTGCTCGGTCGCGATTCGTTGCGCCTCTCCGCCTCCGCCAGGGCTCTGATCACCGATCCCCGCCAGCTGCCACCCAGCGGCTGGAGCACCCTGCGCGGCGATCTGCTCAACGATGCCGAAACACGCGTCGATCAGGAGGCCCTGGAGGCGGCCACCCATCACGTGCAGGTGGGCGTCTACGCCAACACCACCTCGGAGCTGGATCTGAGAATCCCCAGCTATTCATCCACCGGCTATGTCTGGTTGCGCTGGGATGAACCGCTGCAGGCCTATCTCGAGGAGAAAGGCGCCAGCATCGACGAGCGTTTCAGCCTGATCAATACCCTGATCACCGATGCGCCACCGCAGCTGCAACCGGTGGGCAAGACGGCGGAACGCCTCGCTGACGGCAGTTATTACCAGCTGTTCAGCTATCGGGGTCGGTATTACCTGGATAAAGCGAGCTTCCGCCATTACCCCTTCATGAGCATCAGCCTGCCGCTGGCGCTTGAGGTCGATGATGTCGATGGTGGACTCACCTATCAGCAGCTGCGGCTGGAGCCCGATATCCGCAACAGCGGGATGGGCCTGTTCGCGCAGATCATCGGCTGGCTCAATCAGGGGTGGTCGATCGCGGAATACCGCCACCACTACGCCAGCAATTTCGGTCTCGGTGGCAGCGAGAGCGATTACAGCCTGCTGCTGTTCGAGGTCTCCTTCGGCACCTCGGCCTGGGCCTCCTTCTGGCGCCTGCTGCTGCCGTTGGCTGTGCTGATGTCGATGATGCTGCTGGTGTTCAAGGTGCGTCCGGATGAGCAGGATGCCCGCGCCAGCATTCCGGTCACGGTGCTGCTGACCCTGGTGTTCCTGCAGCAGACCTACAGGGGTGAACTGCCGGAGCTGCCGTTCCTCACCTTCCTCGATCAGGTGTACGTGGTGGCCTACGTGATCACCCTGGTGGCCTTCATCCTGGTGATCTGGATCGGCCGCCGTTATGCCTCGATGGAGGCCCTTGAGGAGGGCCCTGAGCGCGAAGGCCTCAGGCATCGGCTCGAGATGCTCGACAACAGCTGGCCTCTGGTGATGGTGCTCTTCAGCGGATCGGCCATCGCCATCAGCTGGATGCTGATCCCTCCGGGGACCTGATGCCGTCTCCGTTGCGATGCAGCTGGCCCGCGCGGTCAGCTGCGTACGATCCGCCTTCGCCCGTCAGGCCTCCGGCGTCCCATGGTTGAGCAGTCCGGCTCTGCACCGATCAGCCCCGCACTTCCAGGCTGGCTGAGCCGTGGCATGGCGGATCTGTTCCCGGCGGGAATCGGACCTGCCGATCCCGATCAGCAGCTGGCGGTGCGGCTGGCGGAGGCTCAGGCCCAGGGCCGGCCCCTGCGGATCAAGCTCGGCATCGATCCCACAGGCTCCGACATCCATCTGGGGCATTCGATCCTGTTCCGCAAGCTGCGGGCCTTTCAGGATGCGGGCCACACGGCGGTGCTGATCATCGGTGATTTCACCGCCCGCATCGGCGATCCCACCGGCAAGAGTGCCACCCGGGTGCAGCTGAGTGCCGCCGAGGTGGAGGCCAATGCCGCCACCTATCTGGCCCAGTTGGGGCAGGGCCAGGATCCGTCGCGGGCCCTGCTGGATTTCGAAACGGCCGGGCGGCTGGAGGTGCGGCGCAACAGTGAATGGCTGGCGGGCATGGATCTGCCGGCGGTGATCGATCTGCTGGGCAACAGCACGGTGGGGCAGATGCTGGCCAAGGAGGATTTCGCCAACCGCTACGGCTCCGGCACCCCGATCTCGCTGCACGAGTTCCTCTATCCGTTGCTGCAGGGCTTCGACTCGGTGGCGATCGGCGCCGATGTGGAGCTGGGCGGCACCGATCAGAAATTCAACGTCGCCATGGGCCGCGATCTGCAGCGCCACCACGGCATGCGGCCCCAGTTCGGGCTGCTGCTGCCGATCCTGCCGGGGCTCGATGGGGTGCAGAAGATGAGCAAGAGCCTGGGCAACACCGTGGGCCTGGCGGAGGATCCGCTCTCGATGTACTCCAAGCTCGAGAAGCTGCCCGATGCGGTGGTGGAGGACTACCTCACCCTGCTCACCGACCTGGATCTCGACGCGCTTCCCGCCAACCCGCGCGAGCGCCAGAAAGCAATGGCGTTGGAGGTGACGCGGCAGCGCCACGGCGAATCAGCGGCCCAGCAGGCCCAGGCCGATGCCGGTAAGTTGGTGGGCGGTGCCAGCGGCAGCGGTGCCGCTGATGCTGAGGTGCCTGAGGCTTCTTTGGCGGCTGTGAACTTCCCCGCTAAGGCCTTCTATCTGCTCAGCGCTGTGGGGGTCTGCGCCAGCAGCAGCGAGGCGCGCCGCCAGATCCAGGGCGGCGGGGTGAAGCTCGATGGCGAGAAGCTCAGCGATCCCAATCAAGAATTTGCAGGGCCCGAGCAACTGGCCGGCAAGGTGCTGCAGCTCGGCAAAAAGACCTTCCGGCGCCTGGTGGCCGGTTGAGCGCAGCGGTGCGCTGCAGGCGGCAGCCGCTGACGGCATCCTGAGGGCTGGATTGCGGCCTCGATGTTCTCCCTGCTGTCCCGACGGTTGATCGGCCCCCGCTTGCCCCAGCGAGCGGCGGACGAACAGAAACTCTCCAGCGTTCTGGCCCTGCCGATCCTGGCCTCCGACGCGCTCTCCTCGGTGGCCTATGCGACGGAGGCGGCCCTGGGGGTGCTGGTGCTGGCGGGCAGCGCCGCGCTGGGACTGTCCCTGCCGATCACGGCGGTGATCGCCCTGCTGATCGTGGTGGTGGTGTTCTCCTACCGCCAGACGATCGAGGCCTATCCCCAGGGCGGTGGCGCTTATGTGGTCTCCCGGGAGAATCTCGGCAGCACGGTGAGTCTGGTGGCCGCCGCCAGCCTGCTGATCGATTACGTGCTCACCGCCGCGGTGAGCCTGATGGCCGGCACCCAGGCGCTCTCCTCCCTGCTGCCTGCCCTGTTGCCTTATGAGGATCCGATCGCGATCGCGCTGCTGGTGATCGTCGGCTGGATCAATCTGCGCGGTCTGCGGGATTCGGGCCAGGCGTTCGCCCTGCCCACCTACGGCTTCGTGCTGATGATCGCGCTGCTGGCCCTGATGGGCGGAGGTCAGCTGCTGCTGCATGGGTTCCATCCCCAGGCGCCACCGCCGGCCCCGGTGCTGGAGGGGCTCAGCCTGTTTCTGGTGCTGCGGGCCTTCAGCTCGGGCTGCTCGGCGATGACCGGGATTGAGGCGATCGCCAACGGGGTGCAGGTGTTCCGCGCTCCCTCCGCCCAGAGGGCGCGCACCACCCTGCTGGTGATGGGGGCCATGCTCGTCGCCATGGTGCTCTCCGTGAGCGCCCTGGCCTTCGCCTACGGCATCGCCCCCGACCCCTCCCGCACGGTGCTGGCCCAGATCGGAATGCGGGTGTTCGGTGAACGCAGTCCGCTGTTCTGGGGGCTGCAGATCACCACGCTGCTGATCCTGATGCTGGCGGCCAACACCGCCTTCGCCGACTTTCCTCGCCTCTCGGCCCTGCTCGCCCGCGACCGTTTCATGCCCAATCAGATGGCCTGGGTGG
Organism: Synechococcus sp. ELA057; assembly: GCA_037144195.1. Classification (GTDB taxonomy): domain Bacteria; phylum Cyanobacteriota; class Cyanobacteriia; order PCC-6307; family Cyanobiaceae; genus Cyanobium. The sequence goes on along the minus strand of JBAWXG010000009.1, from coordinate 16,101 downwards.
GCGACCGGCTGGTCTTCCAGAACGGAATCCTGCTGCTGCTGGTCGCAACCGGGGTGATCATCCTGCTCTGCCACGGCGACACCACCGTGGCAGTGAATCTCTACGCCCTCGGCGTGTTCATGGCCTTCACCCTCTCCCAGGCCGGGATGGTGGTGCACTGGTGGCGCCATCACGGCAAGGGTTGGCTGGCCCGGATGCTGATGAACGCTGTCGGAGCCCTGAGCACCCTGTTGGTGCTGGTGGTGATCGTGGTCAGCAAATTCAGCGAGGGGGCCTGGACCGTGGTGATCGCCATCCCGTTGCTGGTGATCGCCCTGGCGCGCATCCGCCGCCGCTATGAACGGGTGCTGCAGGCCATCGCCCTGCCTGCAGAGACCGCCCAGCCCCTGCAGATGGCGCGGCGATTGCAGCCGATCGGCAACGACAGCGTCGTCTGGGTGCCGTCGATCTCGGTGCCGACCCTCGAGGCCCTGCGCTACGCGAGCACCATCTCCGACCGGGTGATGGCCGTCTGGGTGCGCAATGAAGAGGAGGATGCCGGCCGGATCCAGCGCCAGTGGCGTCAATGGGTGGCTGACGACCCCCTGATCAGCCTGACTGTGCTGGAGAGTCCCTACGCCTCCTTGATCGATCCCTTCGTCGACTTCGTCCGGACCCAGGAGGCGAGTGCTCCGGAACGGACGCTGACGATCGTGATGCCGATGGCGATTCCCCGCTACCGCTTTGACGGGCTGCTGCTCAACCAGCGGGGGCTCAACATGCGCCTGGCCCTCGATGCCCATCAAAGCCGCATCTTTTCGCTGGTGCGCTTCTACTTGCCCGCCTGAATTCCTCGCCTCCCTCCATGCCGCAGTCCGCTCCGCCCGCGTCCCCGTTTGCGTCACCCGCAGAGCGTCTGATCCTGGCGCTGGATCGCCCGGATGCCGCCAGCGCCATCGCCCTGGTCGCGGCGATCCCCGAGCTGCGCTGGGTGAAGGTGGGGCTGGAGCTGTTCACCGCCGCGGGGCCTGCGGTGGTGGCCGAGCTGCGGGAGCGGGGCCTGCAGGTGTTCCTGGATCTCAAGTTCCACGACATCCCGGCCACCATGGCCGGAGCCTGCCGCAGTGCCGCCCGTCTGGGGGCGGGCCTGATCACGGTGCATGCCTGCGCCGGCAGCGACGCTCTGGCGTCCGCGCAGCAGGCGGCAGCAGAGGGGGCGGCCGCCTCAGGCCTGCCGGAGCCCACCCTGTTGGCTGTGACGGTGCTCACCAGCTGGGAGGCGGGGCGCTTCGCCGCTGAGCTGGCGATCGCTGAGCCGATGCCTACCTATGTGTCACGGCTGGCGGCACTGGCCGCGGCTGCAGGGATTGGCGGCTGCGTCTGTTCGCCCCTGGAGGTGTCGGGGCTGCGGGCGTCTCTCCCCCACCCCTTTGCCCTGGTCACCCCGGGGATCCGCCCGGCTGGCTCGGCTCGGGGGGATCAGCGCCGGGTGATGACACCGGCCGAGGCCCTCGCCGCCGGGGCCAGTCAGTTGGTGATCGGCCGGCCGATCAGTGCCGCTTCAGATCCGGCGGCGGCCTTTGCCGCCTGCTGCGCGGAAGTGGCTGCCGCTGCAGGTTGAGCCTTGGCTCGGGCCCAGCTGGCGGAGTGGCAGGAATGATGCCTGCGTCGTCGGCTGCCTGTGGCAGGTTGAGCCATCGGAGGGAGCCAGAGCGTGGATCAGTCCGGAGCCGGTGCCGTTCTGCCGCGGCCTGATGCCCAGCTCGCCTCGATTGCCCGGCGCTTTGAACTCAGCGGCGATCCCGTGGCGATCGAGCCGCTCGGCAATGGCAATGTCAACGACACCTGGCGGGTGACCGTGCACCCGGCAGCGGGAGTGCCCCAGCGGCTGGTGCTGCAGCGGATCAACCCTCGGGTGTTCACCCGCCCTGAGCTGGTGATGGCCAACATGCAGCGCCTGGCGGCCCATCTCGAGCGCCCCGGTGCCCTGGAGTGCGCCTCGGGCCGCTGGGAGATGCCCCGCATCCTGGCGGTGAGCGGCCAGCAGCAGCCCTGGCTGGAGCATGAAGGCGCGCTCTGGAGGCTGCTGACCTACATCGAGGACTCCCGCACCCTCGAGACCATCGAGACACCGCATCAGGCGAGGGAGGTGGGCCGGGCGCTGGGCACATTCCATGCCCTGATCCAGGCGCTGCCGGCGGAGGATCTCGCCGACACCCTGGAGGGATTCCATGTCACGCCGGGATACCTGCGGCAGTTCGAGCGGGCGCTGCGCACCACCACGGTTCCGTTGACGCCCCAGGTTCAGCACTGCATCGCCTTCGTGCGCGATCGCGAGGCCTTCATGCCGGTGCTGGAGGACGCCCGCCAGGCCGGCAAACTCTGCCTGCGGCCGATCCATGGCGACCCCAAGGTCAACAACATCCTGTTCGATGCCACCAGCGAGTCCGCCATCGCGTTGATCGATCTCGACACCGTCAAGCCCGGTCTGATCCATTACGACATCGGTGATTGCCTGCGTTCGGGTTGCAACCGCCAGGGGGAGGAGTCGGAGGACTGGCAGTCGGTGCGCTTTGACCTGCAGCTCTGCGAGGCGATCCTGCAGGGATACATCGCGGCGGCCCGGCCCTTCCTCACCGCTGCCGATTACGACCACATCCCCGAGGCCATCCGCCTGCTCAGCCTGGAGCTGGGCCTGCGCTTCCTCAGCGACCATCTGGCCGGTGATCTGTATTTCCGCACCAGCCGGCCGCGCCACAACCTTCAACGCGCTCTGGTGCAGTTCCGGCTCACCGAGAGCATCGAGACCCAGCTGGCCCAGATCCGCGCCATCGTCGAGCGGCTGCGGACCTCCGGTGCCGGCCATGGCTGAAGCCTCAGAGGCCAGCCAGCCCTTCATCCTGTTGCCCTTTCCGGGGGAATCCCATCCCGAGGGGCTGAGCCTCCGTGGTGACGTGAGCCGGCTCGGTGAGCATCTGGCTATCGCGTTCCGCTTGGCCGGGCCGCTGCAGGCGCTGCAGCTCCCCCCTCTCGCCCCGTCGCCGGAGCGCCGCGACAACCTCTGGCAGAGCACCTGCCTGGAATGCTTCCTCGCTCTCCCGGAAAGCCCCGGGTACTGGGAGCTGAACCTGTCGCCTTCGGGTCACTGGAATGTCTACCGCCTGGAGGGCTATCGCCAGGCTCTCGCCGCCGATCCCAGCTTCGGGCGCCCTGGCCTGGAGCGGCGGCCCCAGCCCGACAGGCTGGAGCTGCGACTGGGCTGCCGTCTGCCACCCCTCCTGGCCGCGGCGCCTGTTCTGGAGATGGCCATCACGGCGGTGATCGCCACCACCGGGGGGGTGCTGAGTTACTGGGCGCTGCACCATGGCGGCGCGGAGGCGGATTTCCACCGGCGAGATGGATTCCGCCTGCGGGTTTAGCCGGCGCCTGCCGCGGCGTTCCCCAGGGCCGCCCCCGGAGACCGTTCGGCAATGGCCTGGCGCTGGCAGAAGCTGCAGTGCCCCCAGCGCGCCATCTCACCTGCCGGAGCGGGACGGTTGCAGCTGGGGCAGTCCGCCTGGCCATGCACATCCATCCGGCTGGGGTGCAGTGCCCAGACCTCATCCTCGACGGCACTGCCCGCCGGGGGAGGCGTGATCGCATGCACCTGGCGGAAGCGCAGGTCGCGCAGCGGAAAGCCGGCAGCCCTCAGGGCGCCGAGCAGCTGCAGGCGGTTGTAGGGCAGGGCCTGCAGCCAGGGCCCGGGAGCGGCTCCAACCGTCAGCACATCACCCTGCCACTGGAGGGGCCTGCAATGGGGGGCCAGCTGGGGGCCGGCGATCGCCGGCCAGGCCTGCCAGAGTGCGGCCCGGTTGCCCTCCTGCCGCCATTGCTTCTGGAGCGTTTCCAGGCAGCGGGCCAGAGGCAAGGCCGGAGGAGGCGTTGCGGGCACAAGCAGGCTGGGCCTCTGAAGACGGCGGGATTGCATGGCGGCACCCTAGGGATCCCTATCGAGGGCGTCAGTCCACCGCAGCTTGCAGCGGCTCCGCCGCCTTGAAGTGGCTACTGTCTGATCCTGCCCCAGCCATTTCCCATGGGCTTCTTCGATCGGCTCAGCCGTCTGTTGCGCGCCAATCTCAACGATCTGGTGAGCAAGGCCGAGGATCCGGCCAAGATCCTCGACCAGTCCGTGGCCGACATGCAGGCCGATCTGGTCAGGCTGCGTCAGGCCGTCGCCACGGCGATCGCCAGCCAGAAGCGGCTGCAGAACCAGGCGGAACAGGCCAGCACGCAGGACAAGCTGTGGATGGAGAAGGCCGAGCTGGCCCTGCGGCAGAACCGGGAGGATCTGGCCCGGGAAGCCCTCACCCGCCGCAAGACCTACGCCGACACCGCCACCTCCCTCAACGCTCAGCTCAGCAGCCAGTCCGGCCAGGTCGAAACGCTCAAGCGCAGCCTCTCCGCTCTGGAAGGCAAGATCGCCGAAGCCAAGACCAAGAAGGACATGCTCAAGGCCCGGGCCCAGGCCGCCCAGGCCCAGGAGCAGCTGCAGAGCGCCGTCAGCGGTCTGGGCACCAACAGCTCGATGGCGGCGTTCGACCAGATGGAGGAGAAGGTGCTGGCGATGGAGGCCCGCAGCCAGGCGGCCGCCGAGCTGGCCGGCGCCGATCTCGAGAGCCAGTTCGCCGCTCTGGAGGGCAGCGATGTCGACGACGAGCTGGCCGCGCTCAAGAACCGCCTGGAGGGAACCGCTCCGGCGATCGCCTTGCCTGGGGAGGGCGGTGCCGTTCCCCAGCTGGAGCCGGCCAAGGCCGCTGAAGTGGATGCCGAGCTCGAGGCCCTGCGCCGGTCGATCGACAAGCTCTGAATGGCTTGGCCGCAGCCCTGCCCTGAGTGGTTCTCCATACAATCGCCAGGCACCGCCTCCGAATCCCGTGTCGAGTGAAGGTCCCGCCCTCTCCGAGCCTTCCGTGCTCGAGCTGACCGATGCCACGTTCGAGGCGGCGCTGCAGGCGGCTGACACCCCTCTTCTGGTTGATGTCTGGGCGCCCTGGTGCGGACCCTGCCGCTTGATGGCACCCCTGATGACCTGGGCGGCCACAACGTACGCAGGTCGCCTGCGGGTCGGCAAGCTCGAAGCCGATGGCAACCCGCAGAGCCGTGATGCCCATCGGATCCAGGGCCTGCCCACTCTGATCCTCTTCCGCGGCAGCGAGGAGCTTGCCCGTCATGAGGGCGCCATGGCCAGGCCTCAGTTGCAGGCCTTCCTGGATGCCCATCTCTGAGCGGATCTCCGAGCGGGTGTCCCGGCTCGGCAACGGTGTCTTCGCCCGCAACGACCAGCGCAAGCTGCTCTACCGGGCGCGCGGAGCGGGCGATTCCCTGGCGCCGCTGCTCGATCTCTCTCTCGGCTCCACCGATCTGGCTCCGCCGGAGGTGGCTGTGGAGGCCATCGCGGCAGCCTTGCGTGCTCCCGGCAGTGCGTCCTACTGCCTCCATGGCGCCACCCTGCCCTTCCGCGAGGCCGTGGCGGCCTGGGCCGGACGCCGGTTCGGCGCCTCTGTCGATCCGCAGACCGAGGTGCTGCTGCTGGTGGGATCCCAGGAGGGCACGGCCCATCTGCCGCTGGCGGTGCTCAACCCCGGCGATCCGGCACTGCTGCTCGATCCCTTCTACCCCTCCCATCTGGGCGGGTTGCAACTTGCCTCGGCCACACCCCAGCTGCTCCCGCTGCAGGCCGAGCAAGGCTGGAGGCCGGCCTTCGAAAGCCTCAGCGACAGCCAGTGGGAGGCCCTGCGTCTGATGGTCTTCGGTTTTCCCCACAACCCCACCGCCACAACAGGGGAGCAGGCCTGGATCGATGCGGCTGTGGATCGGGCACTCCGCCACGACATCGTGCTTGCCCATGACAACCCCTATGTGGATCTTGCCCTCGATGGCGAGGCGCCTGCACTGCTGCGCAACCCGGCCTGGCGCCGTTGCGGCATCGAGTTCTTTTCCTTCTCCAAGAGCTGGTGCCTCGGGGGCTACCGGATCGCCTTCGCCATCGGGGCTCCCTGGTTGATCGAGGCCCTGCGGCAGCTCAAGGCCGTGGTGGATTTCAACCAGTCTCTGGCGTTGCAGGCCGGGGCGATCGCCGCCCTGGAGCAGGCACCCGAGTGGCCCGTACGGTTGCAGCAGGTGTACCGCGAGCGGCGCGACCGCATGGCCGCCGCGCTGGAGGCTCAGGGCTGGTCGCTGTCCCTCCCTTCGATGGCTCTCTATCTGTGGCTGGCTCTGCCGGAGCAGGCCCGCGACCGGGGGATGGATTCCGAGGGGTTCTGCGCCTCCCTGCTCGAGAACACGGGGGTCTGCCTCACGCCCGGCGTGGGCTTCGGCCCCTCCGGAGAGGGCTGGCAGCGCCTGGCTCTGGTGCACCCGGTGGAGCAGCTGGAGGCCGCGGCGGCACGCATCGGCGCCTGGCTGCGCACGCTCTGAGGCCTCCGCCGTGATCGCCCGTCTGGCCTGGGAACGGCGGCGTCTTCAGCGGCGCCGAACCAGTCCGGGCACACCTGACGGTCGATCGCCCTGCCGCTGGCTTCTGCGGGGCGTGAGGGTCTGCGGCAGCACCGAAACGCTGTTGGAACAATGGCTGGATCGGCTGGCGCCCCAGCCGCAGGACCGACTGCCTGGCCCGTTGGCCGTGCTGGCGCGCAGCCAGACGGCTGGCCGGGGGCAACGCGGCCGGCTCTGGTCCTCGCCTCCGGGTGGGGTGTGGTTGAGCGCTGCGCTGCCCTGGGAGGGCGATCCGTCGCGTCTGGCGGCTCCCGCCCTGGCGCTGGCGGTGGGCCTGTCGCTGCAGCTCGAGCCGCTTGGGCTGCCGGTCCGGATCAAATGGCCCAACGATCTGGTGCTGCTGCGGCCCGACGGAAGCTGGCTCAAGCTGGCCGGTGTGCTGCCGCGGCTGCGGTTGCGGGCAGGTCGCAGCCGCTGGCTTCAGGCCGGGGTGGGGCTCAATGGCCGCAATCCGGTGCCGGCCGGAGCGGTCAACCTGCGGGCTGCCCTGGGCTGGGAGGGGGCCGACCCGGTGCGGCTGGCGGCACGGGTGCTGCTGGCCCTGGAATGGGCGGTGACCCATCGGGCCGAGGCCGAACTGGTGCGGTGGAAGGCGCAGCGGCGGCTTCTGGTGGCGTCAGAGGTGCTGGATCAGGACGGTGGTGGCTGGATCCCGCAGGGACTCGCTGCCGATGGCGCCTTGCTGTTGGCCCGGGACGGCAGAACCAGGGCGCTGCAGCGCAGCTTCGAGCCGAGCCCCCTGGGATGGCCCCGCGATGGGGCCAGTTGCGACAATGCCCTGCGACGTTGCCTGTGAGCGGGCGCAGGTCTTGCATCCTCTGTTTCGGCACCGGTCCATGGCACCCAGGTCTTCGCTGCTGTTCGCGCTCGCTGCCGCCGCCCTGGCCCCCGCAGTGATCGTTCCCCTGAGGCTGGCGATGGCCGAGCCGATGGCCCCACCGGATTCGATCCCGGCGGTCTCTCCCGTCAGTCCGCCACCGCTGCCTCCGAGTCAGCCCACCGTGGTTCCGGGGCGTCTGGCCCCTGAGGAACCCCTCCGTCCTGGACGTGCGGACCGGGCGAGCCTTCCCCCCCGCAGTTTCGAAGCCTCCCTGGAGGATCTCGAGCGTGAAGGCGTTGTCACCCGTGCTGAGCGCCTGCGCGTGCGACGGGGCGTTGCCGGGCCGGTGGATGCCACCCGGGTGGAAGCCTGTCGCAGCGGGGCCCTCTCCGCCCGCGAGTGTCATGAAGGGGTGCTGTTTCAGGGCCGGGGGCAGGCCGATGGAATGTTCCTCGAGGGGGATGGCACCGCTTCGCTGCGTCCCGATGCCGCCCCCTTGCCACCGATTTCGGTCCCGGTCACAGCCCTGCTGGCGGGTGCGGGCGGCAGCTTCCGCCTCTCCGATGTCTTCGGCCGCACCCCGAGGCCGGCGCCGATCGCCGGCAATGGCAATCGCAGCCTGCTGTTCCCCCTGATCGGATCCGCGGTGCAGAGCAGTGGCTTCGGCTGGCGTCTCCATCCCCTGCTCGGTACCTGGCTGATGCATACCGGGGAGGATCTGGCGGCGCCGGAGGGCACGCCGGTGGTCGCCGCTCTCAACGGCCGCGTGGTCAGCAGCGGCCTGGCCGGAGGGTATGGCCTGGCGATCGAGGTGGAGCACGATGGCCCCCGCCGCCGCACGCTCTACGGCCACCTCTCCGAGCTCTATGTGCGTGAGGGCCAGCTGGTGCGCCAGGGAGAGGTGATCGGCCGGGTGGGCAGCACGGGTCTGAGCACCGGGCCCCATCTGCATTTCGAACTGCGTCTGCCGCAGCAGGGCGGCTGGGTGGCGGTGAATCCCGGTGAGCTCGACCCCGGTGGGCTGTTCGCCGCCGGCGGCAACGGCGGCGCCGCCCCCGATGCGATCGCCCTGCTGGTCGCTCAGCTGGTGCAGTCGCTTGAGCGGCCCTCTGTCGGGACCGCCCGTGGCGGCTGAGGATGGGTGATGAGGGTGGCGGCCTTAAAGGGTCCGGAGCCAGTCGCCGAGCTCTTCGCTGATGCGGCCGTCGCGGAAATGAAGCACGCGCTGGGCTCGATCGGCCACATCCTTCTCATGGGTCACCATCAGGATCGTCATCCCCTGATCGTGCAGCTCATCGAACAGGTCGAGCACTTCTCGGGTGGTGCTGGAGTCGAGGGCGCCGGTGGGTTCATCCGCCAGCAGCAGCACCGGCTGATTGATGATCGCCCGTGCCAGGGCCACCCGCTGCTGCTGGCCCCCTGAGAGCTGGTTGGGGCGGTTGTCGAGCCTCTGGGACAGACCGACCCTGGTGAGGGCATCGACAGCCCGCTCGCGGCGCTCCTGTCGGCTGACCCCGGCATAGATCATCGGCAGCATCACGTTCTCCAGCGCCGTGAGCTGGGGCAGCAGATGAAACTGCTGGAAGACGAAGCCGAGATCCTGGTTGCGCAGATCGGCGAGCTGATCTTCATCGAGATCCTGCACGGGGGTGCCGTTCAGCCGATAGGTGCCGCTCGTTGGACGATCCAGGCAGCCAAGAATGTTCATCGCCGTGCTCTTGCCCGAGCCGGACGAACCCATCATGGCGAGATAGTCACCACGCTGGACGGTGAAGCTGAGATGATCGAGCGCCTTGACCTCGGTCGCACCGGCTCCGTAAACCTTGCAGATGTCGGAGAGTTCAGCGACTGAAACCGAGGCTCCCGCAGTGGAGCTGGTCATCCCAGAGGAAGCGATGGAGCCGCGGCGATCGCCTGCTGAAGGATGGGAGTTCCGGTGACGGTGGCGCTGGCCCAGTCGAACAGGGGGCTGGAGAGAATCCCGCCGATCGCGGTGACGACAACGCAGGTGACAAGCCCTGCCCGCAGGGGCTGCATGCCGGTGAGAGTCCAGGAGATCGGGGGATAATTCTTCACCACATCGGAGGCATCCTGAGGCTCCTTCACCACCATCATCTTGATCACCGAGATGTAGTAGTAGATCGAAACCACCGAGGTGACCAGGCCCACGATGACCAGCAGGTACTGATGGTTGGCCCAGCCGGCGAAGAAGAGATAGATCTTGCCGAAGAAGCCAATCATCGGAGGAATACCGCCCAGGGAGAGGAGGCAGAGGCTCAATCCCAGGGTGATCAGCGGATCCTTCTGATAGAGGCCGGCGTAGTCGGCGATGCGATCGCTGCCGGTGCGCAGGGAGAAGAGGATGATGCAGGCAAAGGCGCCCAGATTCATGAACAGATAGGCCGCCATGTAGAGAACCATGGCGGCGAAACCGTCCTCGGTGCCGCAGACCATGCCGATCATCACGAATCCGGCCTGGCCGATCGAGCTGTAAGCGAGCATCCGCTTCATCGAGGTCTGGGCCAGAGCCACGATGTTGCCGAGCACCATGCTGAGCACAGCCAGCACGGTGAACAGGAATTTCCACTGCTCATCAAAGCCGGAGAAGCAGCCCACCAGGATGCGCAGGGCGAGGGCAAAGCCGGCCGCTTTGGATCCCACCGATAGGAAAGCCACCACAGGGGTGGGTGATCCCTCGTAGACATCCGGGGTCCACTGGTGGAAGGGCACCGCTGCGATCTTGAACGCCACGGTGGAGAGCACGAACACCAGAGCAAGGGCCGTGATCGGGGTGTCGGCGGTGGTGAGGGCCAGGCCGATCGCAGCCAGGCTCGTGGAGCCGCCGCTGAGGCCATAGAGCAGGGAGGCGCCGTAGAGGAAGACAGCGGCAGCTGCCGAACCCACCAGCAGGTATTTGAGTGCTGCTTCCGAACTGCGGGCATCCCGCTTCATGTAGCCGGAGAGCAGATAGCTCGAGACCGAGAGGGTCTCCAGAGAAATGAAGATGCTGACCAGGTCGGTGGAGCCGCAGAGGATCATGCCGCCGACGGTTGCGGCGAGCAGGATCGCGGCGTACTCACCCACGGGTGTGCCGCTGCGTTCCACGTAACGCCAGCTGAGCAGCAGGGTCACCAGGGTGGAGGCCGCTACCACCGAGCGGAAGGCGACGGCCAGGTTGTCGGCCAGGAAGGAGCCCAGGAAAGCCGGTTCCGCAACCCCGTTCCATTGCAGGGCCAGCAGAACCAGCGAAGACCCCAGGCCGGCGTAGCAGATCGGGGGCACCCACCGGCTGGCGGCCTTTTCGCCCGCCAGATCCACGATCAGACAGATCACCAGCGCGATCAGCACAGCCGCTTCCGGGGCGATGGCCGAGGCGTGCAGCGCCAGATTGAGGCTGCCGGTGCTGAGTCCCGCAGCGATGGCGGCGCTGGCGTCAGCTGCCGAAGAGGCGGCCACTGTCAGGTCTGCCACGGAGATCTGGGGCATTCGGTGGGCCGGACTGTAGCGACCTCTCCCGCGATCGACGGGTTGTCTTGCATGCCGATCGCTGACTGCAGCGGCTGCCGGTGCGATAAAGAGGGAAGCGGAATCGCCTCTGCCTGTGGCCCACACCCTGGTCATCGTCGAGAGTCCCACCAAGGCGCGGACCATCCGCAGCTTCCTGCCGAGGGATTTCCGGGTCGAGGCCTCGATGGGCCACGTGCGTGATCTCCCCAACAACGCCAGCGAGATCCCCGCGGCCCAGAAGGGAGAAAAGTGGGCCAACCTCGGGGTGAACACGGCCAACGACTTCGAGCCCCTGTACGTGGTGCCGAAGGACAAGAAGAAGGTCGTCAAGGAGCTCAAGGACGCGCTCAAGGGTGCTGATCAGCTGCTGCTGGCCACGGATGAGGACCGGGAAGGGGAATCGATCAGCTGGCATCTGCTGCAGCTGCTCTCCCCCAAGGTTCCCGTCAGGCGGATGGTGTTCCACGAGATCACCAAGGAGGCGATCGGCCGCGCCCTCGACAACACACGCGAGCTCGACATGGAGCTGGTGCATGCCCAGGAGACGCGTCGCATCCTGGATCGGCTTGTCGGGTACACCCTTTCACCGCTGCTCTGGAAGAAGGTGGCCTGGGGCCTGTCCGCCGGCCGCGTCCAGTCGGTGGCGGTGCGCCTGCTGGTGCAGCGGGAGCGTGCCCGCCGCGCCTTCCGCAGCGGAAGTTATTGGGATCTGAAGGCCCAGCTCGCCCAGGGGGGGACCGCGTTCGAGGCCCGGCTCACCCACCTCAAGGGTGAACGCATCGCCGGTGGATCCGATTTCGATGAGAACACCGGTGCGATCAAGGCCGGCAGCAAGGTGCGCCTGCTGGCCGAAGCGGAGGCGCGCAGCCTGCGCGAGGCCGTGCAGGCCGCTGCCTGGCGGGTGGCGGCGGTGGAGGAGAAGCCCACGGTGCGCAAGCCGGTGGCTCCGTTCACCACCAGCACCCTGCAGCAGGAGGCCAACCGAAAGCTGCGCCTCTCGGCCCGGGAGACGATGCGAACCGCTCAGGGCCTGTACGAGCGGGGCTTCATCACCTACATGCGCACCGATTCGGTGCATCTGAGCGATCAGGCGATCCAGGCGGCCCGCAGCTGCGTGGAGAGCAAATACGGCAAGGAGTTCCTCAGCCCTTCGGTGCGGCAGTTCTCCACCAAGGCGCGCAATGCCCAGGAGGCCCACGAGGCGATCCGCCCTGCTGGCGAAAGCTTCCGCGACCCGGCCGGCACCGGCCTTGATGGGCGCGATCTGGCGCTCTATGAGCTGATCTGGAAACGCACGGTGGCGTCCCAGATGGCCGATGCACGGCTCACCATGCTCGGCGTCGACCTGGAGGTGGATGGCGGCAGCCTGGGGCCGGCTTCATTCCGTGCCAGCGGCAAACGCATCGATTTCGCCGGCTTCTTCCGGGCCTATGTCGAGGGCAGCGACGACCCTGACGCCGCTCTTGAGGGGCAGGAGGTGCTGCTGCCGGCGCTGAAGTCGGGAGACAGCCCGGCCTGCAAGGGCGTGGAGGCCCTCGGCCACCAGACCCAGCCCCCTGCTCGCTACAGCGAGGCTGCCCTGGTGAAGATGCTGGAGAAGGAGGGGATCGGCCGTCCCTCCACCTACGCCTCGATCATCGGCACCATCGTCGATCGGGGCTACGCCACCCTGCAGAACAACGCCCTCACCCCCAGCTTCACGGCCTTCGCCGTGACCGCTCTGCTGGAGGAGCACTTCCCCGATCTGGTCGACACGAGCTTCACCGCCCGCATGGAGAACACCCTCGACGAGATCTCCCACGGCAAGGTGCAGTGGCTGCCCTACCTGGAGCAGTTCTTCAAGGGTGATGCGGGCCTGGAGAACCAGGTGCAGCAACGGGAGGGCGACATCGATCCCGGCGCCTCCCGCACCGTGGAGCTGGAGGGGCTGCCCTGCGTGGTGCGCATCGGTCGCTTCGGGGCCTATCTCGAGACCAAACGTGTGGCCGATGACGGCAGTGAGGAGCTGCTCAAGGCCACCCTGCCGGCTGAGATCACCCCTGCGGATCTGGATGCGGAACGGGCTGAGCTGATCCTGCGCCAGAAGGCGGAGGGGCCGGAGTCGATCGGCGTCGATCCCGAGACCGGCGATGCCATCTACCTCCTGTTCGGCCAGTACGGCCCCTATCTGCAGCGCGGCCAGGTCAGCGAGGAGAACCCCAAGCCCAAGCGGGCTTCCCTGCCCAAGGGAGTCAATTCGGAGGGCCTCAACCTCGAGGATGCCCTTGGCCTGCTGCGGCTGCCGCGTCTGCTCGGCGATCATCCCGATGGCGGGCGGGTGGAGGCTGGTCTCGGTCGTTTCGGCCCCTATGTGGTGCACCACAAGGGCAAGGGCGAGAAGGATTACCGCTCGCTCAAGGCGGAGGACGACGTGCTGATGGTGGGGCTCAGCCGTGCGCTCGAGCTCCTGGCCATGCCCAAGCGCGGCCGCGGAGGCCGCACGGCCCTCAAGGATCTCGGTACTCCCGACGGTGCGGATGAGGGGATCCAGTTGTTCGATGGGCCCTACGGGCTCTATGTGAAGCAGGGTTCGCTCAATGCCTCCCTGCCGGAGGGCACCACGGCGGAGACGATCACCCTTGAGCAGGCTGTGGAGCTGCTCGCCGCCAAGGCGGCCACCGCGAAAACACCAGCCCGGGGCCGCCGCGCCGGGGCCGCCTCCAAGGCAACCGCTGCCAAGACAACCGCCTCCAAGGCCGCATCGTCCAAAACCTCCACCACCAAAACGGCCGCCGCCAAGAGCCCCAGAGCCGCCACCCGCACCCCGGCCGCCAGCCGTTCGAGCAAGCCGCCCGCCACCACGAAGACCGGTCGGCTGCGGGCCAGCGCCGTGCGGGTGATCCGGCCCGCGGGCGGTTGAAGCCGATGCCCCCTGCGGGACCGGGGCCATGGCGGCTGTCCGGGGCACTGCTGCCCCTGGTATTGGTGCTGAGCGGCTGCAGCGGCACCCGGTTCGGCGAGAGCCTCTCCCGCAGTTTCTCGGCAGCACCTGCGCCTGAACCTGCGCAGTCAGGCAAGCCCGCCGCCACCGCTGCTGGCTCCAGTGCTTCCAGGCCAGCCGGCTCCACACCAGCAGCCACGTCCCCTGCGCCTGCCACTGCGGGTTCCCCCTCCCCAGCGCCGGCAGCAGCGAGCCCCCGTTCCAGCTCCCCGACGTCTCAGGTGGGCGCGACGGTTTCCGAGCCGGCAGCCCGTCCGGCCGGCAGTGCCGCTGCAGGGTCCACCCTTCCGGGCTCTCGGCCTCCGACAGGCCGACCGGCTCCCTACCGGGTGACGATCCTGCTGCCCCAGGCCGATGCCGCGGCGCCTGCTGAAGTGGTCACCCAGGCGCTGCGGGCGGCTGGCGTGCCCTTTGAGGTCGAGACGATCGAACGTGTCTCCGGCGCTCGCTCAGCGGCCACGGGAGCAGCCCCGGCAGCCAGCGTGCGCCCGGCGCCTGAACCGCGTTGATGAAGGAACCCAGCCCGAAGGGCCGCACCCTCAGCAAGCGCCAGGCCCTGCAACTGATGGATACGGCCTATCTGGCCGCCTCCACCGCCCTGCTCTGGGTGGCCCTCTACTACCTGCCGGTCGGTGGTCCCCTGTTCCGTCTGGCCCTGCCGTTGCCCCTGGCCCTGTTGCAGCTGCGCCAGGGCTGGCGTTGTGCGCTGGAGGGGGTGGTGGTCACCGCCCTGCTGCTGCTGGCCCTGATGGGGCCGATCCGTGGGCTGCTGGTGCTCTTTCCGTACGGCTTCCTGGCCCTGTGGCTGGGGTGGGGCTGGCGCCGGCGCCTCAGTTGGTGGATCACCCTGCCTCTGGCCGGGTTGATCGGTGCTCTCGGATTCCTGGTGCGGGTGGCGGTGCTGTCGGTGCTGGTCGGAGAGAATCTCTGGGTGGTCATCACCGGCGCGGCGGCGGCCCTGCTGGAGCGCCTGCTGACGCTGCTCTCGCTCACGGTGGCCTTCGATCTCCAGCAGGTTCAGCTGCTGGCCCTGGTCCTGGTGCTGCTGCAGAACCTGCTGGTGGCGCTGTGTCTGCATGCGGTGGCCTACTGGATGTTCCCGAGGCTGAAGGCCCCCATCCCCGAACCCCCTGCCCTTCTCGAGGCCCTGGTGGCACTCGATCCCCTGTGAGAGGGGCCCGCCCGTGACCCTGTCGCGGCTTCTCTGCGGTCCTCCGGCTCAGGCCCGGGCCTGGTGTGAGGCCTGGGGGCCGTCGGTGCCGCTGCCGCAGCTGCTGCTGGCTCTGGCGGCCACCGACACCGCCGCTGTCGAGGGGATCTCAGCCGCCGGCTCCACGCCAGCCTCCCGCCGGCAGACCGCCGCTGCCGATGCGGAACTGCTGCTGCTGGGGCCGGAGCGGCATCGGCCCCATGCCTTGCCGCCCCTGCCGGCCGGGGTGACTCCAGCCCTGATCAGCCACGTGGTGGTCCGGCAGCTGGATCTGCAGCCGCTTGTGGTGGATCTGGGTTGCGCGGTGGCGCCGGCCGTTCCCCATCTGCGATTGGTGGGGCAGGCCCGTGGGGGGCCTGCCGCCTGCCTCAGTGGCGGCCAGGCGCTGGATCGCCTGCGGGTGCTGGCGTTGTTTGAGCAGGGGCGCGATTGGGGGCGCGCCCTGGCGGCGAAGGGCCGGCCCCTGGTCCTGGCCGAATGCGTTCCGGGCGGAACGACCACGGCCCAGGCGGTGATGAGCGGCCTGGGATTGGATGTGGAGGGACTGGTGAGCGGCAGCCTGCGCCAGCCGGTCCATGGGCTCAAGGCCGAGCTGGTGCGGCAGGGTCTGGCGGCCGCAGGCGCCGGCGAGGGGGCTGAACCGCTGCAACTGGTGGCGGCGGTGGGCGATGCGATGCAGCCCCTGGGCGCGGGCTTGGTGCTGGAGCTGGCTGCCGCCGGCGTGCCGCTGATGCTGGCTGGTGGCAGTCAGATGGCAGCGGTGCTGGCGCTGGCCCTCGCCGTCGCGCCGATGTCCCTGCGGGGGCGGATCGCCGCGACAGCAGCCCTGGCAACCACCGCCTGGGTGGCTGATGAGCAGAGCAGTGATCTGACGCGGTTGCTGGCGCGCATCGCCTCCCGATGGCAGGTCGAGCCGCTTGCCTTCGCGGCAGCGCTGCGTTTCGGCCGCGGCTGTCACCAGGCCCTGCGCGATTACGAGAACGGGTACGTCAAGGAGGGGGTCGGTGCGGGTGGTCTGGCGCTGCTCTGGGAGCTGCGCGGCGGCGATCCCCGGGAGCTGGCGATCGCCTG
>JBAWXG010000008.1:0-46744 GCA_037144195.1 Synechococcus sp. ELA057 | reverse complement strand
GACAGCTCCGACAACATTCCCGGCGTCAAAGGGGTGGGCCCCAAGACCGCCATCAGCCTGCTGCAGGCCCACCGGGATCTGGATGGCATCTACGCCGCCCTGGAGGCTCTGGAGGCTGCCGGGCCCGCCAAAGGCAAGGCCAAGGGCACGGACAAGGCCGCCAAAGCGGCCGGCAAGGATGGCGCTGCCGCCAGCCCCCTCAAGGGCGCCCTGCCGGCCAAGCTCGCCGCCGACCGCGACAGCGCCTACCGCTCGCGCATGCTGGCCGAGATCCTGGTGGACATTCCCCTGCCCCAGGACCCGCGCCTGGAACTGGGCGCGGTGAACAGCGCGTCACTGGCCGCGAGCCTGGAGGAGCTGGAGCTGTTCAGCCTGCGTCGCCAGGTGGATCAGTTCGCCGCCATCTTCTCGAGGCTGCCGCCAGCCCCCGCAGCAACGTCTCCAGATGTGGGACCACATCCTGCCGAGAGTGGTCCCACATCCGGACAGCTGCCGAACAACACCACCGGCACCGACAGCAGCAACAGAGCCACCACCAGCGACGGAGCCGATGCCATCGGCGCACCTGCCGCCAGCGAGAGCGCGGCACCCACGCTTGAGCCCCAGCTGATCACCACCCCAGCTGCGCTCAACGCCCTGCTCGAGCGCCTGATGGCCGCCACCGATCCGGCAGCCCCTATTGCGCTCGACACGGAAACAACCGCCCTGAACCCCTTCCAGGCGGAGCTGGTGGGCATCGGCCTCTGCTGGGGCGAGGACCCGACCGATCTGGCCTACATCCCCATAGGCCACCAGAGCGCCGCCAACGGCGAGACGCCCGATCTGCTGACGCCACCGCCACAGCAGCTGCCGCTCGACCAGGTGCTCACCGCCCTGGCCCCCTGGCTGGCCAGCGCCCAGCACCCCAAAACACTGCAGAACGCCAAGTACGACCGGCTGATCCTGCTGCGCCACGGCCTGCCGCTGGCGGGCGTGGTGATGGACACGCTGCTGGCCGATTACCTGCGCGATGCCAATGCCAAGCACGGCCTGGAGGTGCTGGCCCAGCGCAACTTCGGCTTCCTGCCCACCAGCTACGGCGAGCTGGTGGCCAAGGGTGCCGATTTCTCCTCGGTGCCGATCGAGGCGGCAGCGCAGTACTGCGGCATGGATGTGCATGTGACCCGTCGACTGACGCCACTGCTGCGCGGGCAGCTCACACAGCTCGGCCCGCAGCTGCCGGCGCTCCTCGATCAGGTGGAGCTGCCGCTGGAGCCGGTGCTGGCCCTGATGGAGGCCACCGGCATCCGCATCGATACGGCCTATCTGAAGGAGCTCAGCCAGGAGCTGGCCCAGACCCTGGAGCGCCTGGAAACCGAGGCGAAGGCCGCCGCCGGCACCGAGTTCAACCTCGCCTCGCCCAAGCAGCTGGGCGAGCTGCTGTTCGACACGCTGGGCCTCGATCGCAAGAAATCCCGCAAAACCAAGACCGGCTGGAGCACCGATGCCGCCGTGCTCGAGAAGCTGGAGGATGCGCACCCGGTGGTGCCGCTGGTGCTGGAGCACCGCACCCTCAGCAAGCTCAAGAGCACCTATGTGGATGCGCTGCCGGCGCTGATGGAGCCGGAAACCGGCCGCGTGCACACCGATTTCAACCAGGCCGTCACGGCCACAGGCCGCCTGAGCAGCAGCAACCCGAACCTGCAGAACATCCCCATCCGCACCGAGTTCTCGCGGCGGATCCGCAAAGCCTTCCTGCCGGAGGCGGGCTGGCAGCTGATCAGCGCCGACTACTCGCAGATCGAGCTGCGCATCCTGGCTCACCTCAGCGGCGAGGAGGTGCTGGTGGAGGCCTACAACAACGGCGACGACGTGCACGCCCTCACCGCCCGGCTGCTGCTGGAGAAAGACGAGGTGAGCTCCGATGAACGCCGCCTGGGCAAGACGATCAACTTCGGCGTGATCTACGGCATGGGCGCCCAGCGCTTCGCGCGCGAAACCGGCGTCAGCCAGGCCCAGGCCAAGGAGTTCCTCACGAAGTACAAGCAGCGCTACCCGAAGGTGTTTGCCTTCCTCGAACTGCAGGAGCGCCTGGCCCTCAGTCGCGGCTACGTGGAAACGATCCTGGGGCGCCGGCGGCCTTTCGCCTTCGATCCTTCAGGCCTGGGCCGCCTGCTCGGCAAGGACCCGCTCGAGATCGACCTGGAGGTGGCCCGCCGCGGCGGCATGGAGGCCCAGCAGCTACGCGCCGCCGCCAACGCCCCGATCCAGGGCTCCAGCGCCGACATCATCAAGCTGGCCATGGTGCAGCTCCACCACCAGCTGGCCACCAGCGCCCTGCCCGCCCGCCTGCTGCTGCAGGTGCACGACGAACTGGTGCTGGAGGCCGCACCGGAGGCTCTTGAGGCCGTGGTTGCCCTCACTCGCACCACGATGGAATCCGCCCTGCCCCTCAGCGTTCCGCTACGCGTGGAAACCGGCGTGGGCGCCAACTGGATGGAGGCGAAGTAGGGCCAATCCGCTCAGTCAAGCCAACACAAATCCGAGGCGGTGGCGGAAGCCACCGGGTACCGCGGCCGTCTGGCTGAGGGTCTGCGCAGCACCGTGGCCCTGTTCCGCGAGCAGCTGGCGCAGGAGCAGGTGCGGCTGTGAGGGGCCACGGCCTCGAGGCTCAGCGCCTGGCCACCATCACGATCACAGCGGGGATCTCCTGGCCGACCACCCCATAGCTGGGCGCCGCCAGCCAGCGCAGATGCACATCGGTGAGGCCGGCAGCGCGGGCCTGATCGAGCAACTCCCAGCCCGGGATCTGATACACCAGGCTGCCGTGCTCGGGAGCTACTGGGTTGCCGTGGAACTCGGGCTCGGTGAGGAGTTCGGCCTCGGCCGCCACACCAGGGGTGGCCCCGGGCTTGTGGCGGGCCTTGATGATGCTGTCGTAGCGGTTGTAGGCCATCGGGCACGTGGCGATCATGCAGCCGCCGGCGCGCAGGATGCGGGCGATTTCAGCCAGGGCGGCGGGCAGGTCGTAAAGGTGCTCGAACAGCTCGTTGCACAGCACCACATCCACGCAGGCATCGGCGAGGGAAAGGGCGCAAAGGTCTTGGTGGGGTAGCTGGGCGCGCCGTGGATCGGCGGGGTCGGGCAGGTATTCACTGCCCATCGATCGCGGGAACAAGCGGTGAAGGAAGCCGGCGAAGGGCGTGACGGCCTCGGGGCAGTAGAGATCGATCTGCTCCTGGGGCGGCAGACCCCCAGCCGCCATCAGCTCCTGCAGGCAGAGCAGCACGGCCCGATGACGCGCTACCAGCCCCTTGTGCTCCAGGGTTTCACGGTAGTTGTCACCGTCGAGGCGAAGGCTCGTCGCGGGCAGGCGTGTCCGACTGATCGGGTCGATGATGCCGTTCAGAGCGATCAGGCGTAAGGCCTGCTGAACCTCTTGGGGCCAGAGGTGATGGTGAGCCTGGATGAAGGGCTGGAAGGCAGCGAGATCATCGAACCGCTCTGATTGCATATGCACCACATCGGCAGGCTGGGTTGCGAGTGTCAGCGCCACTGGCTTGGTGCAAGCACGCTGCCTAAGCTATCGCCGATGAGTGAAACCTCCAGCACGGCCACCACCACCGATCCGCACCAACTGCAAGCCGAGATCAACAGCCTGCGGCTGCAGCTGGAAGAGGCCCGCGACGAAGCCGAGCTGAATCTGCTGCAACTGCAACAGGTGCAGGAGGAGCTGGAGTTCTATTTCCTCGCCCATCAGCAGCTTGATCAGCAACTGCAGGGGCAGCGAAGCCAGCAGGTGCGTGCCGAAGCCCTGATTCAGGCGCTGCTGGAACGGTTGGAGCAGCAGGGCTGAGTCAGGCCAGGGCGTAGCGGGCTTCGTAGTCGCTGAGGCGACGGCTCCAGGCCTCCAGCTCCTCGGCCAGGGCGGCGGCATCCAGGCTGGCCGGTGGCGGCAAGGCCTCGGAAAGCGCCACCCCGTGTTGCTGCAGGTACGTGGTGGCTCGCTCCAACAGACGCGAGAAGGCGTCAGCACTGTCCGGCACTGGAGCGGCGGGAGCGGCTGAAACGAGTGACGTCACCGCGGTGGACGGAACAACGGCCTGCAGCTGCTCGCGCAGGCTGCGCAGCGGCTGCCACTGGGGGTCGTCCTGCAGCAGGCGCTCCAGCAACCGACTGGCGGCGGCGGTGTCGCCGCGGTTGGCCAGGCTGCGCACCTGCAGCACCCCCGGGCCGCGGCGCGCCTCGCGGCGGCGCTGCTCGAACACCTCGGCCAGGGCTGCGCCGGCTGCATCGGCCTGGGCCAGGCGGATCGCCTCCTCCCAGGCCTGCAGAGCACGATCCAAGGCGCCCGTTTGCACGGCATGGCGGGCGCTCACATCGTGAAACCAGGGATTGGCGAGGGCTTCGGCGGGCGGCTGCTCCAGCCAGCGGGCACAGCCTTCCAGTTCGCCGCGGGCGAGGGCGAGGTCGGCCGCCCGGATCCTGGCCAGAGCCCAGTTGGGCCGCAACCGTGCCATCAGCTGCCAGAAGCGGTGGCTGGCGGCCGGCTCGGCGGCGATCTCGGCATCGGCCACCAGGGCTGCCGCCTCGTCCTCGAGGGAGGGCTCGAGCGGCAGATCGCTTGGCAGGGCCGTGGCGCGGCCGAGCACCAGCAGCTGATCGAGCAGCGGCGGCTCGAGGGCCGAGCGCCAGTCGGCCTGCAGGCGGGGGCGCAGCTCACGCCAGAGGGCCGGCCCATCCGGCGTGCGCCAGCTGCGGTAGCGGGCTGCCAGCTCGGCGGCCAGCTGCCGCTGAGCGGGATCGGCGCCTGGGGGTGCGGGCGGCGGCGACCAGCGCCCCCACACATCCGGCACCAGAGCGAGCGAGGGATCGAGCTGATCCGCCTCGAGGTAGGCCTGGTCGGCGCGGCGGAGATCACCGGCTAGCGCCCAGGCGCAGGCGAGCTCAAGGGCGGTGAGCGGCGTCCAGCTGCTTTCGCGACGCAGGCTGTCGGCTGCGTGGAGCAGGGCGTCGTGGTTACCGCTGCGGCCCAGAGCGATCAGATCAGCCATGGCGCAGCCGTGCTCGCTGCCATTGTGACGCGGGCTGGAAGGCGCGCCCCGCCGCTGCCAGCATGGGTCGCAGCGGCGGGGCGCGATGCCACGGCTGGTGATCGTTGATCCGGCCCACCGCAGTGCTGTGGGGCACCACGACGGCGTGAACCGGGCGCTGCTGGATCAGCTCGGCGCACGGGGCTGGCTGGCGGAGCTATGGGCGGATGTGGCGCTGGAGGCGGAGGCCGACGCGCCACATCCGTTGCGGGGGGTGTTCAGCGGCTGCGGCTACGAGGATCCACGCCTGTGGCGGGATCTGCATAGCCAGCAGCTGCTGGCGCAGCGGATGGCACAGCAGCTGCAGCTGGCGGCAGGGGAGAGCGATGGAGAGCCAGTGGCGGCCTGGATGGGCCACAGCTTGTTGCCGTTTCAGCTGCTCGGCCTGGCGCGCCATCTGGCCGATGCCCCGGCGGCGCGGGTGCTGATCAGCCCGATGTTCGCCCCGGGCGAAACCCTGACCGGCGACGCCGGTGATTCCCAGGCGGTGAGCAACTGCCGGGTGGCGCTGGCGGCCCTGGCACGGGCGGTGCGGCAGCGGGGGCACCGGCTCACGCTGGGATTCCCGAGCGTGCAGCAGCAACGCCGCTATGCCCCCCTGCTCAGCGCCACGGGCCTGGAGAGTGCCGGTGTGCACCCGGCGGTGGTGGGTGCAGGCCAAGCGGCGGCGGCGCCAGCCAGCGCCCCACCGCAGGTGCTGCTGCACTGGGGCGATCTGAAGGCGGGCAAGGGCCGCGGCGAAGCCCTGGCGGTGCTGGAGGCCCTGCTGGCGGAGGGGGTGCCGCCGGCGTTGCAGGGATGGCGCTGGCTGTTCCACCACCACAGCCGGGAGAGGCTGGAGGTCGAGGAGCGCGACCTGCTGGAGCAGACGGCGGCCGCGGATCTCAACCTGCACAGGCTGGAGGGGGCGGTGCCGGCGCTGCAGATGCAGCGTGAGCTGGCCGCCTGCCCTGTGGCGCTGCTGGCCTACGACCCGGAGCGCTACGCCGAGCGCAGCAGCGGCATGCTCTGGCACTGGGCTGCAAGCCGGCGGGCGGTGGGGCAGGGCGGCCGGGCGGTGGGCTATGGCCGTGGCTGGCTGGCGGAGGAAGCAATGGCGCTGGACTTGCCCTGGCAGGCGCCCACCGGCCACAGCGGCTCCGCCTGGCTGGCGGCGCTGGCCGTGGCCGCTGCCGCGCCGATCCCACCGGTGGGCGCGGGGGCGTACGCCCATGCGGTGTTCGATCAGAGTTTTGCCACCTGGTGTGATGCCCAGCTGGGCGAACCATGAGCTGCACGCCCGCCAAGCCACACCGCCGCCTGGGCTGTCTGACGATTTCTGCCAACGTATTGAACAGGCAAACGGCCCAATTTCTGGAGCATCCGCACACTGGCCCTGCCGTGGATGACTGGCAGGGCGAACTGTGCCAACGGCAACTTGCCCTTGTGTCCAGTGGGCCCCTAGCTTGATCAAGCAGCATCGATGTGGATGGCCGAGTGAGCAAGACAGCCCTGATCACTGGCATCACCGGGCAAGACGGCAGCTATCTGGCGGAGCTGCTGCTGGAGAAGGGCTACACGGTGCACGGCATCAAGCGGCGGGCGAGCAGCTTCAACACCAGCCGGATTGATCATCTGTATCAGGATCCCCACGAGCGCGATCCGCGACTGGTGCTGCACTACGGCGACCTCACGGACAGCACCAACTTGATCCGGATCATCGAGCAGGTGCAGCCCGATGAGATCTACAACCTTGGTGCCCAGAGCCACGTGGCGGTGAGCTTCGAGGCGCCGGAATACACGGCCAATTCCGATGCGCTGGGCACCCTGCGCATCCTGGAGGCGGTGCGGATGCTTGGGCTCACGGCCAAAACCCGCATCTATCAGGCCAGCACCTCGGAGCTCTATGGCCTGGTGCAGGAGATTCCGCAGAAGGAAACCACACCCTTCTATCCGCGCAGCCCCTATGGGTGGCCAAGCTCTATGCCTACTGGATCACGGTGAACTACCGCGAGGCCTACGGCATGTATGCCTGCAATGGCATCCTGTTCAACCACGAATCACCGCGGCGTGGTGAAACGTTCGTGACCCGCAAGATCACCCGCGGCCTGGCCCGCATCAACGAGGGCTTGGAAGATTGCCTCTACATGGGCAACCTCGATTCGCTGCGCGACTGGGGCCACGCGCGCGACTACGTGGAGATGCAATGGCGGATGCTGCAGCAGCAGGGCCCGCCGGAGGATTTCGTGATCGCCACCGGCCGGCAGGAATCGGTGCGCCGCTTCATCGAGCTCACGGCCCTGGAGCTGGGCTGGGGCGCGATCGAATGGCAGGGCCAGGGCACGGAGGAAGTTGGCCGGCGCAGCAGTGGTGAGGTGGTGGTGCGGATCGATCCGCGCTATTTCCGACCGGCGGAGGTGGAAACCCTGCTGGGCGATCCCAGCAAGGCTCACGAGAAGCTGGGCTGGACGCCCACCACCACGCTGGAGCAGCTGGTGGCGGAGATGGTGGCCGCCGACCGGGAGGAAGCCCGCAAGGAGGCGATCCTGCGGCTGAAGGGCTTCAACGTGGTGGGTTCGATGGAGAACCCGCCCACCAATCCCCTGGCGGTGGAGCAGGCCCGCGGGGGGCAGGGCTGATGGACAGGCGCCAAATTGACTACAATTCAGGTCGGAACTGATGGGGGTTTGGTGTGATGCAGGCGGTGCCCCTCTCGACGGCCAAAGCGCAGCTGGCCGGGCTGGTGCATGCCGCCGAAAGCGGCGAGGTGGTGCACATCTCGCGCCACGGCAAGGCGGTGGCGGTGTTGCTGTCCGAGCAGGCCTATGCGGCGTTGCAGGGCGAGGCCCAAGGGAGCCGCACATGGGAGGCCATCGCGCAGTGGCGCAGGGCCGGCCGAGCGCAGCAGCGCGACGACTGGCCCGGCGATATCAACGGCGAAACCTGGCGCGATCGCTCCGAGGGTCGCGAGGTGGCGCTGGGGTGAACGTTCTGCTGGACACCAATGTGCTGTCGGAACCGATGCGGCAGCAGCCTGATGCGGCCGTGATGGCGCAGATCGAGGCGGGAGGGCACCAGCTCCACACAGCCAGTGTGGTGATCCACGAACTGCGCTATGGCGTCCAGCGGCTTCCCAAGGGGCGCCGGCGACAGCGCCTCGACCACTACATCCAGGCTGTGCTGGCGAGTGGGCTCACGGTTCTCCCCTACGACACCACCGCTGCGCTCTGGCATGGCGAACAGCGCGCCAGCCTGGAGGCCCGAGGGGTGAAGCCGCCCTTTGCCGATGGGCAGATCGCGGCGATCGCCGCCACACAGGGCCTGGTGCTGGTGACGCGCAACACCAGCGATTTCGAGCTGTTTGACGGCCTGCAGCTGCTGAATTGGTTTTCCCAGCCATGACCACCCTGATCACCCCGGCCGATCGCATCTTTGTGGCGGGCCACCGCGGCATGGCCGGCAGTGCGATCTGCCGGGCGCTGCAGCGCGCCGGCTATGGCGATCCAGCGCAAGGTGGCGCCCTCCTCACGGCCACGCGCGATGAGCTCGATCTGCTGGATCCAGGGGCCGTGAGCGCCTGGTTTGCCAGCCACCAACCCACGGTGGTGGTGCTGGCCGCCGCCAAGGTGGGTGGCATCCACTTCAACGACACCTACCCAGCGGACTTCCTGCTGGACAACCTCAAGATCCAGACCCACGTGATCGAAACGGCCTGGCGCCGTGGTGTGCGGCGGCTGTTGTTTCTGGGCAGCAGCTGCATCTATCCCAGGCTGGCGGAACAACCGATCAAGGAGGAGGCCCTGCTCACCGGGCCGCTGGAGCCCACCAACGAGTGGTATGCCATCGCCAAGATCGCCGGCATCAAGCTCTGCCAGGCGTTGCGGCTGCAGCACGGCTTCGATGCGATCAGCCTGATGCCCACCAATCTGTATGGGCCGGGCGACAACTACCACCCGATGAACAGCCATGTGCTGCCGGCGCTGATCCGCCGTTTCCATGAGGCCACGCAGGCCGGCGCCCCCAGCGTGACCTGCTGGGGCACAGGTTCACCGATGCGGGAGTTTCTGCATGTGGATGATCTGGGCGAGGCGTGCGTGTTCGCGCTGGAAACCTGGCAACCGCAGCCTGGCGATCCACCCCATCTCAATGTGGGCACGGGCGTGGATCTGACGATCCGTGAGCTTGCCGAGCAGGTGGCCGAGGCAACGGGCTACCCGGGCGAGATCATCTGGGATACCAGCAAGCCCGACGGCACACCGAAGAAGCAGCTGGATGTGCGCCGGCTAGCGGCGCTTGGTTGGCGGGCGCGGATCCCGTTGGCGGAGGGCCTGGTGGACACGGTTGCAGACTTTGCCAGCCAGGGCAGCAAGAGGCTCTGATGCCATGACAGCTGACGTCCGCTGGAAGCAGTGCTTCTTCAGCTCGCGCCAGGCCCTGGTGCAGCTGGACGCCTCCTTCCAGCCGGCCACTGTGAATCAGCGAGAGCAGGAGCGTCCGATCCAATTGGATGTCAGCAAGCCGAATGACAAACCGAAAAGACTGCTAATTGTGTGCAGATTCCCGACCCTCGCTTAGCATGCCCTTGCCTCCCTAAGGGACAGCATTTCCCAGGGAGTTGAGAGCTATGCCGCACTGAGCTTGTAGGACTGATCATCAAAGCGCCGGCCAAGAAAATGAAGCAACAAAAACAGACAGCAAGTTCAGCACTCTCCCTGAGGCAAGTTGCAACAACGAGTGGGAGAGACCTTGCTGGTCGGATCGCTGATTATCTTGCCGATCGCAACGACAGTGCGCAAGCTCTCGTTGCTGCAGAGACAGCCGTGCTCTGGTTTGCGCGAAAACGCTGGGATGATTATTGCTCGCAGGACGTGCGCACGATGCTGCATGATCACGAGCTTACACGAAAGCTATCGGTGCCACTGGAGCGCATTTCGATAGTGTCAGCGTGCATGAATCGAAATGCACATATTCTAAAGACGCTTCCCACTTGGTTGGCCTCAAAGCGCTTCGAAGAAATCATCATTGTTGACTATGGATCTTTGGAGCCACTTGAGCATACGCTTGCTGCGGCTGGTCTTCTTGATGATGCCAGAGTTCGGATTATTCGAACAGAAGCTGAGCAATGGTGCCTAGCAGAAGCATTTAATATTGGATTGCTTGAGGCTGCCGCGCCGTTCACGCTGAAGCTTGATGCAGATACCCTAATACGTGGACAGGTGGAGTTGAGCCTTAGGCTTTCTGCTCAACAGTTCAGAACAGGGAACTGGCGAACATTTGAGAATAACGTCTTAAATGGTGTTGTGCTGGCACCTACTCAAGCGATCAGAAAGACTGGCGGATATAATGAGCAGATTCGACGCTATGGCTGGGATGACTGCGATTTTTATGAGCGCCTCTCCGAACTTTCGCTCATCAAGACAGATCTTTTTGAACATGAATTTTACAGTTTAGACCATAGTGATGATGAGCGCGTGGCTCATTCCGATACGGTCGCCAAATCCAATGACATCAATCGGCTGATTCAGGGCAATCGCGTTCTCAACAATCTGCTGCCAAAGTGGACCGATAAAGGCAAGCGCCAATTTGCTTTTCAAACGCTCGACGAGAGCGCGAAGCAACTGCTCACCAGTCTGCGAGACGTTGCTTACAAGATCTCAGAGATCCAAGATAACTATATCTACTCCGAGGATTCTGCCTATAGCTATGAGGCAATGCTCAAGGATATTGTATCGCAGATTTCGAAAGAGGCCGCGCCTCGACTCGCACCTCCTGCGAGCAAGAAGTCTCCCATCATCTTGATGGTTAGCCTTTACGAAGACCGAGCCGAAACACGTCGACGCGAGATGATACGCTGCCTCAGGATCAATAGCCAGATCTTTGATAAGATTATAGTGCTCTACGAGCAGCCTGCATCCTCAGGCGATGAGCTGGATAGCTCAGTCGCCAACGAGTTGAAGCGATTATCAGTGATGAGCAGATGCGAGAAACACGTTGCAGATATTGAGACAGTTACAATCAATGAAAGACCCGCGTATCGGGATTTCTTTAAGCTAAGCAGCATGCGCTCTGGAGAAGATCAGAAGCCGTGGTTTGTGATAGCAAACTCAGACATTGCTTTTGACAGCAGCATTAGAAGAATCAACGAGTTAGGTGATTCCAGCGATGCGATCATCTGCTTGTCCCGCTGGGATAAGTGCTCAGAGCCGTCACAAAAGCAACCTGAAGACTGCTATTTAGATCAAGATGGCGTGAAGTGGACCTTGATTGAGTCATCCGCAGATAGCGGGCACATCCCAAACTACTTATCAGCGGATGCTTGGATCTACAGTGAGCTTCCTAACGACTGGGAAGACTATACATATAGAATAGGAACCTATTTCTGTGACAGTTTCTTCGCCAATCGAGCCTTTCGGTCGGGCAGAACTGTTATCAATCCGTGTCGGAGTATTCGATGCTTTCACCATCACGACGAGGAGAATAATTCATCTGCGCACAAGTTTGAAGACAAGAGTAATATTGAGCAGCTTTATAATGAGGAGAGAGAGCGACTTGGCGGCGAAGATCCAGTGGCCGGTGTGCAGTGGACAACACTAGAAAGCTGTAACGGTCCCTATTTCAAGCCAAAACCATATAGGTGGAATCCGAAAGGTGGGCTGTACTTGAATTTGGGCTACGTCGTCAATGTGCCCAGTATCTTGTTGATGATTGAAGCAGGTCTGAAGGCGACAGAGGATACAGGCATGGATTTGTTCGTGCATATTGTATCGGATGAGAGCTACAATACGCAAACGGCTATTGTGCTTGAATTTGCTGAGTATCTTCGAAATCCAAGGCTCTTTCTAGATCTTGAACAAGGAGTATTTGACCCCTCCACTCCCGCCTCCAATCGGCACCTTGCCTTGCGAGTTAGTGCTCCCCTCTGCTATAGCGGCTGGGGCCATATAGCTGAATCCATAATGAAGTATATCAAATTAGATCCGAATGCACATTATTCCGATCGAACCCACCTAGAGCTATTGCATCTTCTCACTCTTGACGAGCTCTATGCCGTAGCATTCTTGTCGGCTCGACATCCAGATGTTTTGCAGCCTTATCTCTCAGAAGCTCAATATGCGGCACAAATCGCGCTCTCGAACAATGCCCAGTCGTCTACACCCGAGCCAAGATTCTCGCTGGTTTCAAGTCTCTTTCGTGCGAAGAAGTATCTACCGCGGTTGCTCGAAAACTATGAAGCTGTTGCCAGCCTAGGGCCTTGCGAGCTTGTAATAGTAGATGTGAGTCCAGATGAGACGGATCAAGCAATCATCGAAGCATTTATCTCCCATTCAGAGTATGGCCACACCATTCAGTATGTCCATCTAAATGAAGATCCCGGTATTTACGGCTGCTGGATGAAAGCAATCAGCATGTCAAAATCATCTCTTGTCTCAAACTTTAATGCCGATGACCGGCGCTCTGCTGTGCACCCTCATCTTTTGGCTGACTATCTCGAAAATCATCCTGATGTGGACGCCTGCTTTACTGCTATAAAACCGACTACCGTGGCTAATCTAAGCTGGTATCAGCACTGTGAAGGCGAAACCTGGTTTAACTGGTATGACCAAGGACGCATGTTTACTCTCAACGATTTCGTGGCACAGCGCAATGGGGTCTACTGCTCTCAAAACGTTGCACATTGCATGCCAATGTGGAGGAAGTCTCTCCATGACGAGATCGGCCCTATTAGAGAGGACAAGTATGGCACAAGTGCGGACTGGGCATTTTGGCTTGAGTGCCTAAGACATAAAAAGACTCTATCGTTAGCCACTAGTCTCCCATTCGGCTTGTACTATATTAATGCTTCATCTCATAATAGGATAAATGACCAATCGGGAGCGCTTGAAAACAAGATTTTATTCGACTACTATGGGATAGCGCAGGATGACTTCATTCAGCAGTAGCATTAAGTGCCTTGCCACTCCCACCTCTCGTAGCTTGTAATGCAACTGTCCTATCCGCTTTGCAACAACTCTCCTGTTATCCTTGACCATAGAGACAGTCCATTGGTTTTAATTGGGGGAACCAAGGGATTTGTGCCTTCATCATGGCGCAATTCGGTGGCTCAGAATATCTTGAGATCAGGGGATAATACCGGAAACCTCGTGTTTCAGTATGCCATTAATCATATCCTGAAGGCCAATAAGCTGTTTATTGCGCAAGGCGAAAGATTCAAGTTTGCCGACATAAGGCAGGGCCGAATTGACTATTATCTCATGCCAGCCGCCAATCATCTCAGGCTAGATGCTGATTGGACAGATTTTAATTCCTTTCTGCGGAAGATCGAAGTGCCTATAATTGTTGTTGGCTTAGGAGCCCAGTCTCAGCTGCAAATGACGGCATCCGAGTGCGCTTCTTCCTTGCGCAGCAATAAGAGTGTCGTTGACTTTGTGGAACTGCTTGAGGAAAAAGCGATTTATATTGGTTATCGGGGAGATTTCTCAATGGAAGTGGGATCTAGCTTGGGGCTGTCGAAGGGCGAAGTTATCGGATGCCCATCTCTGATGATTAATGAGAATCCTGCGCTTGGCCAGAATCTTAGGGATCAGATTGATGCCCTTGCTGCGCTTGCCATCGACACTCCAAATGGCTTTTCTAGTTTTCTTTGCCTCCCGGAATCGCCATATAGCTTTGAAGCTGGCAGCGAGCAGGCCATGATACAAAGAATTCTAGTCAGTTATGCAATGCAGAATAATGGCTTTTTGCTGCAGCAGTCTGGAGGCTGTGATGCTATTAACTATTTTACAGGCAACTTTGGCGAGATCGGTCACGAAAAGCTTGCTTGGATGCATGATAGATATCAGGTTCAGGCGGACTTGCAGGCAACGAAAGAGTTCTTTGCTGATCATGGCCTTATCTTTTTTAGCGCTTATGAGTGGATTGACGCAATGAATGACATGCTGTTTTCTTTGGGGTCTCGTTTTCACGGTAATATGCTATCCATCGCGTCTGCCAGGCCGGGAGTGGTCATATACCATGACGCGCGTACGTCTGAATTGGCTGAGTGCATGGAGGTACCGCGAATTAGTCGCCATGACTTCATCCAGGCGTTTAATGCTGACAATCCAATGCGCGAGTTCTTTTCCTCGGTTCGATTTGATGCCGATAATTTCGATAAATCAAGGAGGAGCTTGGCGGCCAAGTGGGTTGATATCTCGTCGTCAACAGGAATCTCAATCGCGGATCATGTCGTCGATATTGCCAATGCGTAGAATCGTTGCGGTCCTCATGGGATGCTTGGGCGATTTCATGTGACCTGCGAAGTCGCGGCAAATGTACGCATCATCTTGATCTGCGTACATGCCATGGAGGCTCCTCGGCGCCTTTTATCGATCGCCAAGATCTGGCAGGGGTGAGAGAGGATGTTTGTCCTGCGATCTTCATTCCCAGTCACCCCTAAATCCTTGCGAAGGCTTCAGGCTCGCTGGCTTGGATCCTGGTCTGGGTGATGAGTCGTGTGAACGGCAGGCAAGGTTTGGGTAAGGTCGGCTGCCTGGTCGTTGACTGGCTGTGGATAAAGCTCTTGCATCGCTGGCACTTCTTCCATCACGTTGGCATCAGCCTGAAGGAGCAGCGCTCGGTTGGCTTGGGCTAACTCTGTGACCCGTGTGGAGCGACGCTTCATTGCCAGCTGATGGCGAGGCGCAAAAGTCGGAAACTGCTCCGGCTTGAGATCATCCCGACCTAAGGCCTTCAGCAACTGCTGCCAATGGGTCAGATCTTCATAGCGCAGCAGTATATTGTCGCCTTTCAGGTGATCGGCTAGAGGAAGGGGGCTTGCGAGTGGCAACCACTTGCGCAAAAAGCTCACGATGTAGCTGACTTTATCCTCTAGCCACTCCTGGACCTGTTCGGGTGCCATGACAGAGCCGCCCTGATCGACCACCCGCCAGGCCTCTTCCAGCAACTCAGGTTCGTGGTAGAGAAAAATACGCTCAAGAACGATGCTGGAAGCGTTCAAGATGTCGCGGTTAAGGGTCAGCTGTTCGAGCTCCAGCCACGACACCAGCAGATCGAACGGGCGGCGCACCTGAATCAAGCGCAGCATCCCTGGAAGAGGATCAAAGGTTGCATCGCTCAAGGCGAAATCATGGGATTTCAGCAACCGCAGGTGTGGCCTTTGGTGCTCCCTGGCGAAATGCCAGTAAGCCACCACACTGCAGGGGCTGGCCTGGCAGCAGCCCGGCTCCTGATACCCCTCGCAGTAGGAAAAGTCCTCACCCCAGGCGTGCTCCAGCAGGCTTTTAAGAAAGTGATGGCCACTACGCGGCAGCGAACGGCTTTCAATCAGCCACAGCAAAGGCAATTGCTGATCGCCGCGGCAACAGGCATTAAGTAGCAGCTCGGTGTAGGTCTGAGCATCCACCCCATCCGGCGTGCGGCCCTCTGGGCTGGTGATCCAATCGCTCACCAAAGCCTGCGCAGCCTGCCACTCACCCTTCATCAAGGCCTCAGAAGCCTGTAAGCGCAAGCCCTCCCAGTGCTGGATGGCTGCGCAGCGCTCCTGCGCGGCCAGGGAAGCCTGCTCAAGGCCCGCAGAACATAAGGCTTCCGACAGGCTCAGCATCACGGAATGACGCTGCGCCGCGGCCACCGCCTCCACCGGTGCCCCCTCCTTCTGGGCCTGCACAAAGGCAAGGGCCGCCTGCTGCTGCTGTTTGGCCCCATCTGGGCATAGTGAGATCGTCTGCAGCAGGGCCACGCCGTAGCGCAGCCACTCCTGGGGGTCGTGGCTTTCCAGGGGGTGGGCGTTGATCACCGCCTGCCAGTCGCCCCGTTCGAATGCCGCCTGGGTCATCGACCTGCTGCTGCTTGCTGTGCCATCACGCTATGGATGCCGTGCGAACTCCAGCACCGCCGCCACATCCACCTCGAGATCTGGATAGTTGGGGCCGTTGCCACTGGCGGCGCTCTTCGCCACATGGATTCGATGATCGATGCCCAGGCGGCTGGAGATCAGCGCAAATGCAATGCTGCCATTGCCTTCGGCCATCAGCTCCAGCGCCACCTGTGGCGCCTCGCCGGCAAACAGCTGGTGGTGGTGGTGCCTCCAGCTGTTGCACGACCTCCAGCTTGGGCGTGTGGCGCTGCAACGCCGCAATCAAACACTCCTCGTTGAGCACCCGCCGCCGGCATTCGCACAAGAAGTGGCAGAAGTTGGTGGTGTCGAGGTGGTCGCACACCACAAACGCCTCGGGCAGACCGCCAAAGGCCTTTGTTGGGCTGCAATCCGTGAGGCACCTATCGGCACCGGCAGTCGATGATTTCAATGGCTCCAACACCCTCGGCGGGTACCAGCCCCCTGCCGGAGCGAGTGGCGTGCTGCTTGATCTCGATTCAGAAATGTCGGCACCGCCGACACGCTTGCAGGCGTCATCCGCCCTAGCAGAAGTTCCGCCTCCATCGACAGCCGTGATCCCATAGGACACCTGATCAGCGGCCGCCCACCACAGCCAATGCTTCCCGCAGGCTGTGCAGAACCGCGTGGCGCTGCGCGGCTAGCACCGCCTCAGAACTGGCACCCTCCCGCCGCGCCTGCTCGAAGGCCAGAGCCGCCTGCTGCTGCTGAATCCCTGCATCCGGCCCAGGCGCCAGGCTCAGCAGCAACGCCACGCCATAACGCAGCCAGGCCTCGGGATCGCGGCTCTCGAACGCGTGGGCCGCAATCACCGCATCCCAGTCGGCACGCTCAAACGATTCACGGCTCATCCACACCGCCGTTGCCGGCCTGCTCCCACCATCATCGCGGCGGCATCCCTGTGAGGATGGAAGAACGCAGCTGAATTCGATGGGCCAGGCCGCAGAACACCCCCTGACGGCCCGTGCCACTGAGCTGCTCAGCGCATGCGACCTGCGCCCCGGCGCACCCGGGCTGGCGGCGGAGATGCTCGATCTCGCGGTGGCCTGCCATGGCCGCATGCTGGAGCTTGGCGAGAGCGACCGGCCTGCCGCTGTGGCGCTGGCCATCGCCGGCGCTGATCTGCTGCGGGCACTGGCAGGGCAGCAGGGGCCTGGCGCGCCGCTGCCCGATTGGGCGCTGATCCACGAAGAGCAGTGCTGCCGCTATGGAGCGATCTGGATCCACAGCCTGCAGCAGCAGAACCATCCCCTCAGCCAGGAACGCTGCCAGCGCGGGGTTGGCCTGCTCATTCGCCTGCAGCAGCTCCATCCGGAACCTCTGCCCTGGATCGCCAGCATGCGCCAGGCCCTGGAGCAGGCCTGCCCTGAACCGGCAAGCGCGGTGGATCTCCGCCTAGTGTTGGTTGGCAACGGCCAGGCGCAGCCCCTGATGCGCGGCCTGCAGCAGGCCCTGCCCCGGCTGCAGATCCACACTTGCCCCGCTGTGCATCTCGCCAGCCGCGACGATGTTGCGCGCCTGCACTACCGGCTCAGCACCTGCGACCTGCTGGTGATGCATCACGTGCAGGCCGGCTACCGCTGCGCGATCGGCCTCGATTCCGCCACGCTGCGCTCCCTGCTGCCGCCCGCAGCGCGCAGCGTGGTGCTGCCGAACCTGCACTACGAAGGCCACCACCCCTGGATCGGTTACGCCCACGGTCCGGATGAGCGCCTGGCAGCACTTGAACAGGAGTCCCCCCTCGGCCCCTATCACGACTTCCTGGCGATGCTGGCCGCCCAGGAGGATCTGCCCCTCGAACGCCTGCTCGATCCAGCCTGCCCAGCGGCTGTTCTCGAACGCCTACGCGATCAGCACGACCAATCGCTCCTGGAACTCCGCAGCCACGAGGCTGACTGCGATCTCGCCATCTCCGACTGGTTTGCCAGCCAGCACCGCCACCAGGCGGTGGTTCACACGGTCAACCACCCCACCCAACTTGCCGTGGATCAGCTGTTGCGCCGCCTGCTGCAGCACCTGCAGCTGCCTCACCAGCTCGGCACTGACCTGTTTGATGCCGCAGACCAGCACGGCGCCCTCTCGATTCCCATCCATCCCTGGGTGCGCCGGGCCCTGCATCTCGATGCCTGGGCTGAAACCTGGGGCCAGCGCCAGGGCATTCCTCTGCCGATCGCGCAACAACTGCAGCAATCGATCGACTTCTACCGGCGCCATCCCTGGATCGCCGCCGCCAACGCCCACCACCCGAAGCTGCAGCTGGCTGCAGCGTTGCTGAAGGATTCCACCCGGATAAGCCAACGCTCAGCCAGCACATCCAGCCCCAGCATCGCCGCTCTGATCAATTACTTCAACGATGAAGACATGTTGGCCTGGCAGCTCAAGGCAGGCTGCCTGGATCATTACGACCGCATCTACATCTGGGATGGTCCCTACGGCTATCTGCATCAACTGCAACTGTTTCCCGATCAAGCCACTCGGCTGGACAACACCCTCCTTGGCCGCAAGCTACTGGCCGATCCACGTGTGGTGTACCGCCATCGCCACTGGCGCGATGAAGCGGAAAAACGGATCGATGCCTACCAGTCCGTGCAGGAAGACCTGGTTGTCCTCCACGACACCGATGAATTCTTTCAACTGGACCGATCCGCCCTGCAACAGCTCTGGAGCTCACCACACACCGTGGCAGCACAGCGCACGCAGAACCTCTACGCCGGCGGTCTGCATGGTTTCGACGCCCATCATGCGAGCGGGATGCTGGAGGGCCTGCCGCTGAAACGGGTGGTGTTCCGCCGGGCAGCCATCAGCCCAGAGCGCCACCTCGACTACTGCTGGTTGGTGGGAGTGGAGCAGCACCCCACCGATGAAACGCTGGTGCATCCGGAACCCCTCTGGCACACCTACCACCTCACGGCCTGTCGCTCCGCACAAGGCCAGGCCGCCAAGATGGCCTTCTACATGAGCCTCGCCCTCTCCACGCGCGGGCCCAACCACGTGGTGATGCGCCTCAGCGAGCTCGTGCAGAGCGAAGCCATCACGCTCACAGAGGCTCAGGCCGTGTTTCTTCGAGGAGATCCGGGCTACGCCGGCGTTCCCAATCCTGGGTTTCAGCTTCGCCTCAGCGACCGCCTGATTGCTCCGGGAATGGATCAGACCACCCTGAAGGCCATCCTTGCCGAAGCCAACAGCGTTGGGGCAGGCGACTACCACCTGCTGAGCGGGTATCCCCTGTATGCCTGGATCCCCGCGATGGCGGCTGATCAGCAACTGCGGCTGAACCTCAGGGACACACTCCCCCTGCAACTGCGCAGCTGGTTGTGGCGCCGCACGCAACCGGCATCACCAGAGACCGGCGTGAGCTGCACCTGCACCGAGCTCACGCTCGACCTGCCGGCGGAAGCAGAGATCATGGGCCGACTGATCAGCCTCACCATCGGGCCAACCGCTCCTGAGGACGCACTGCATCACGTGCAGATCCGCATCAACGGCTAACCCTTCAGCCAGGTGGCCATCGGGCGTCCGGAGCTGAGCGCAGGAATGCCGTAGCGCTGATGCACAGCACGCAGGAGAGGCAGGCGATAGGCACCGCAATCAGCCATGAACACCCCGAACGGCCGCTCGCGATACAAACCATCCAGTGCCTCCAGCATCACGGCCAGGGTCTCGCTGAAGCTGCCGGCCGGGCGTTTTGGCCAGCGGCTGGAGGGCATCTCGACAACCCGAAGGCCGAATGGCGCGCCCCGGAAACAGCGGCCGGCGCGATGGGCTTCACCCACCGCCATGGCCTGATCTCCGAGATACACCACTTCCTGGCCGCCGAAGCTCACCAGCACTTCATCTGCCGTGGGCGGCAGCCCCAGTGGAGGTAACGGCCCCAGCCCCCTGGCCACCAGCTCCTGGCCCACCGCCAGCCAGACCCCCAGGCAACCGGCATCATCGGTCCATAACGCTGCTTCCAGCAGCGCCCGCGTCACCTCCTGGCCCCAGGCTTCCACCTCTGCCAGGGGCTGATGGCCGCTGACGTAGAAGCCCTCCTCCACGTGCAGCCTTCGCAGCGCTTCCAGCGGCGGCAGGCACACCATCCAGGGAATCTCCTGGCGCTGTTGCCAGAACGCCGCGTTCTGATGCTCACGGCGCATCTGAGCCAAGGCGGGCGTAAGCGCACTCGCATCCCGCAGCACGGCAGCGACCACCGCCAGCTCCGTGGTGCCCAGCTCCACCACCAGCCCGTCGGTCCAGTCGAGCGGGGGCAACGCTTCGATCCGATTCCCCAGCCGCCGCTGCCATGCAACGGCCAGTTCTGCCAGCCGTTCGAAGGCCGGGGGATCCAGCCGCAAGCCCTGCTGCCACTGCTGTTCCAGCACTCGCTGCAGCCCCGCCGCGCCTGGTTCTGCGCTGCTGCCCCGGGGCAGGTGCCACACGAAATCGTCGAGCGCATCATCAAGGCTGAAGGCTTCAGCCTCAAGAACCGGCCTCAGATCGAACTGCAGAGGCGTGGCTTCCGTTTCTGAAGGCAACCAGACCAGTTCAGCCAAACCAGGCTCCGCCGCCATCGCTGGTTGAGCAACACGCGGCGCTGCGGCTGTGGCCGATGCCCCGGTTTCCGGGGGGTGCAGCAGCTCCAGGGCCAGCCGTGCCCGCAGCAACGCCGTGCTGTAGGCCTCCTGCACCTCCGGCGGAACGGCAAACCGCTCCATCCGGGCAATCAGCGCAGCAGCCACCTCCGGATCGTGAAGGGCATCCCCCTCCAGCAACGGCAGCAGCTCGGCCTCGATCAGCTCGCGGCGTTGTTGCCGCAGCCACTCCGGAACAGGGTCCACCAGGCCGGTGAGGCGCTCCAGCATCGCGAGCGTTCTCGCGCGGGCCTCATTCCCCTTGAGGCCTCCCTCCGCGGCAAGGGTTTGCCAATGCTGCGCACCATCCTGAACCAGTTGCTGCTCCAGAACGGGAAGCCAGTCGGGCCAGGCCATCGGCGATTCGCTGGCCCTCTGCAGTTGCCGACACAACGCCCAGGCGAGCTCCGCGCGTTGCATCAGCGGCGGTGGCTCAGCACAGCTCAAGACGACCAGCGGATGCACCGCTGCCGTGAGGGAAGCGAGCAGGTCGCCACTGCGTGACCAGAAGGCCTCCGCCCGCTCGGGCACCGCCGTGGCGAGTTCCTCCACCGCAACCTGCAGCAGATCGAAGTGGTGAAGAGCATCGGCCCAGGCTTCACGCTGCAGGGAGGCCTCGCACCCTTGCGAACAGAGCTCTGCCAGCTCACCAACCAGGGGCAGGCGATCAGGAGACTCGGCAGAGCAGGCCGCCACGAGCTCTTGCAGGAGCTGCAGCCTGGCCTCAGGCGTGAGCGGCAGCTGGCGTAGCCGATCCAACGACAGCCAGATGCCAGGGGCTGTCGTCGACGATGGCGAAACTCCGGCGTCGGAGGAGGTCAGGCTGAACCCGGGTTGACAGGACACGATTATCGGGTCCTCGTGCCCGGTCGTTCGCTGCCGCTCACGCCATCACCGCACACGGAGTGCAACGGCGCGATAGTGGAGCCAGTACTTGAGAGGCCGTTGTCGGCGGAGCTTCCCGAGGAGCTGAATCATCTCTGCCGCGGGGATGTCGTCGGCGAGCTGGAGGGATTTTCTGCGTCCAGCGGTCTGGCCGGCTGGGCCTGCCGCTGGCCCCCGGCATCCGCTGAGGCGCCCGGCACGGCCGCACCGCACCAGCACCTCACGGTGGTGCTCACCCTTGAAGATCTGCTCCGCCCTGGCCGGAACTGGCGCCTTGCCGAGCTCATCGCTCAGCGCCCCCGAACCGACCTCCCCGCCCTTGAGCTCGAGCGCGACTGCGGCTTTCTCTTCCTCGGCCATTCGGGCGTGGCGTTGCCGCCCCACAGCAACGGCATGGTGATCCGGGCGTTCGCCCTCACCCCGGAGCCGAGGGAGCTGGCAGGCAGTCCGCTCCGGCTCACTGGTGAGACCTACGCCCAGCTGAGCGAACTCTGCCTGCTGGGCCTCGGCCAGCCGGCGCGCCTGATCGGACTGGAGGGTCATCAGCTGCGCGGCTGGGCCAGCGGGGCCGATCCACTGCAGCTCCGCCTGCCGGATGGTTCCCGCCTGCCGATCCAGCCGCCAGATCCCCTGCCCGAGGGCGAATGGCCGATCGAGCTGCCGCTGCCGCCATCCCTCTGCGACGGGGGGATCCATCTGCTGCGGCTGGAAACCGCTGATGGTGAGCTGATCGATGAGCGGCTTGAGCTCGTGCCCTTCCAGCTCACCCCGTGGGGGGCCCTGCTGGAGCACGGCCAGGCGCCGTTCCCCGTGCATCTCTCCCCCCTGGCCCGCGAGCGCCAGCGCAGCCTGCAGCAGTGGCTTGAGCTGGCCGATCGCACCGGCCAGGCCCTGCCGCCGCAGCTGCCCCTCTGGCACAGGCTGATCAGCCAGCCCCTGCGGCGTGACGGCCAGGGCCGTCCGCTGCCACCAGGCACCGAGCCGGGGGTGGATGGCAGCCCGGTGCCGCGCCCACCTCTGCAGCTGCCTATCAGCGAGACGCCGCAGGTCTCGATCGTGATCCCCATGCACGGCCAATACGCCGTGACCCGCCGCTGCCTGGCCGCCATCGCCTGCGCCCCCACCAGCGTGCCCTTCGAACTTGTGGTGGTGGACGACGGTTCAACCGATGCCAGCGCCGAGCTGCTCGAAGCGGAAGCCCCTGGCGTGCGCGTGATCCGCCACGACTTCGCCCGCGGCTTCAACCAGGCCTGCTGCAGTGGCGCCGCCGCCGCACGGGCCCCCTTCCTTGTGCTTCTCAACAACGACACCGAACCCTGTGCCCACTGGCTCGAGGAGCTGCTGGATCCCTTCGAGCGCTGGCCCGACACCGGCCTGGTTGGCGCCCAGCTGATCTTTGCCGATGGCCGCCTGCAGGAAGCCGGCGGGATCGTTTGGGGCAACGGCGACCCCTGGAACTACGGCCGTGGAGGCAATCCCTACGACCCACGCCACGCCTACAGCCGCTGCATCGACTACGCCAGCGGCGCCGCCATGGCCATCCCCGCAGACCTCTGGCGCCGGGTGGGTGGCTTCAGCCCGGAGTTCTCGCCCGCCTATTTCGAAGACACCGATCTGGCTTTCAAGGTGCGCCAGGCCGGCCGCACGGTGCGCTACGCCCCACTCGCCCGCGTGATCCACCACGAGGGTGTGAGCAACGGCAGCGATACGGAAGCCGCCACTGGGCTCAAGCGCTATCAGGCGATCAATGGCCCCCTGTTCCGCCAGAAATGGGCCCATGCCTTCGAGGGTGCGCAGGAGCCGAACCTGGCGGACGCCGAATCCATCAAGGACCGCGGCATCATCGGCCGGGCACTGTTCCTTGATCACGACACCCCCAGGCCCGATCGTGATGCCGGCAGCCACGCCGCCCTGGTGGAGATGGAACTGGTGCAGTCCCTGGGCTGGAAGGTGAGCTTCCTGCCCGCCAACCTCGCCTGGCTGGGCCGCTACACCGAAGCACTGCAGCGCCGCGGCATCGAGGCCATCCACGCCCCCTTCGTGCTCTCGCTGGAGCAGTTGCTGCGCGAACGCGGCCGCGAATTCGACTTGATCTATCTCACGCGCTACACCGTGGCCGCCCAGGCCCTGCCCCTGATCGCCCGCCACGCCCCCCAGGCGCGGCTGCTGTTCTGCAACGCCGATCTGCACCACCTGCGCGAACTGCGGGCCGCCCGCGCCGCCGCCCTGGAGGGCGACGCCGCTGAACGGGCTCTGGCCCAGGTGCGCCAGGTGCAGCAACAGGAACTGGCCGTGATCGGCCAGGTGCACCTCACCTTCAGCTACTCCGAGGTGGAGAGGGCCGTGATCGAGGCGCAGACCCTCGGCGGCGCTCCCACCGCCGCCTGCCCCTGGGTGGTGGAAGCCCCGGAGCAACCGACTCCGCTGGTTGGTCGCACCGGCTTGGCCTTCCTCGGCAGCTACAACCACCCCCCGAACCGCGAAGCCATCGAGAGCTTCCTCGAGGCGGTATGGCCACAGCTCAAGCAGCAGCAGCCTGATCTGCAGCTGCACCTCTATGGCAGCGGCCTGAGTGCCGAGCTCGGCGCCCGTTGGGGTGCACGGCCCGGCGTGGTGGTCGAGGGCTGGATCGCCGATGCCGGCCAGGTGTACAGCCGCCATCGCCTGTTCATCGCCCCACTGCGCAGCGGGGCCGGCCTCAAGGGCAAGGTGGCCGCCGCCGCAGCCCATGGCATCCCTCAGGTGCTCAGCCCGGTCGCCGCCGAGGCCACCGGCCTGCGCCACGGCCAGGAGATCTGGATCGCCGAGCAGTCCACGCAGTGGATCGAAGCGATCGAACAGCTCTGCAGCCAAGACGACCTCTGGCAGGCACTCAGCCAGGCCTCCCACCGTTATGCCCGCAGCACCTGGAGCCGCGAACGCGGCCTCGCCCTGATGGCTGATGCCCTGCAGCGTCTGAAACTGCCGGTTCAGAGCACTCCCCCAGGGTTGTTGCGATGAATCCCCATCCGCGCACCAACCTGCCCGAACCCCTCTCCGGCGTACTCGAGCAACCGCTGGTGGAGCTGGGGTGCGGCCACCCCTGGTTCACCCTCTCCGAGGTCAACCGCCTGGTGCGCCAGCAGGGTGTTGCGCCGGTGCTGGCCCGCGCCTGGGTGGTTGATGAGCTTGTGCAGGCCATCCCGCTCGAGCCAGCCCGCCAGCAGCAGCTGGTTCAGGCCTGGCTGCAACAGCACGACGTCAACGACGACGCCCAGCTCGAACCCTGGCTGCAACACCAGCGTCTGCAGCGAGCGGATGTGATCATCCTCGCCACGCAGGCCGAACGGCTGCAGCGCTTCCGCTGCCACCGCTGGGGCGAGGAGGTGGAGATTCACTTCCTGCGCCGCAAGCCCGAGCTTGATCAGGTGATCTACTCGCTGCTGCGCGTCAGCGATCAGTCCCTGGCCGAGGAGCTGCACCAATGCCTGATCGAATCCGAGGCGGAGTTCGCAGATCTGGCAGAACGCCACGCTGAAGGCCCGGAGCGCCAGAGCCGTGGCCTGGTGGGGCCCCTGCCGCTCACCACCGCCCACCCGGAGATCGCCGGCCGCCTGCGGGTGGGCCGTCCCGGCCAGCTCTGGCCGCCGTTCCCGGTGGCAGACGTGTGGGTGCTGCTGCGTCTGGAACAACAGCTGCCAGCTCGCTTGAATCCCGAGATGCGGGCCCGCATGATGGACGAACTGTTCGAGGCCTGGCTGGAGGAGCGGGTGCGGCTTCTCCTCGCCGGCGAGCCGTTGCCCGGCCTGCCTCCCGTGCCATCCGCCACGGAGGACCTGCCCGCCCCATGACAGCCTCCCCCTCCGAGCCGCTGCTGCGCGGTTTTGAACCCTTCGATCGGCTCCCACCAGAGCTCAGCGACCTGCTCGATCCGCTACTCGAGCCCTGTCGCTTCCGCCTCGGGCAGTCGGTGCTGGTGCCCGATGTCCTGCCCGCCGGCGTGCTGCTGATCCGCCGCGGCCAGTTGCGCAGCCTGGCGCCCGCCCCCCGCGGCCAGGGCCTGCGCACGATCGAGCGCCTGGGCCCTGGTGCCATTGCAGGTTGGGCCGGTCTGCTGCGCGGGGCACCCTGCGACCATCTGCGCGCCTCCACCGAAGTCGAGGCGCTGCTGCTGCCCGCACCCACCTTCGCTGAGCTGCTGGCGGGCCACCCGGCGCTGGCCGCCTGCTTCCAGCAGCGCCTGGCGGTATCCGAACTGCATGCCCTGCTGCTGGCCCTGGCACCGCAACATCCCTGGGCTCTTCAGCAGCTCGAGAGCTGGCCCGAACCCATCGAAACGAGCTGCCTGCGCAGCCAGATCCCAGGCCCGGAAACCTCCCTGGCCCTGCCGCCGGGCTATCGCTGGTTCGCCAGCAGCGGTCGTCCGCTCGCCGCTCCATGGCCGGAAACCAGCAGCACAGGCCTTGCGCCGCTCAAGCCGGGATCACCCTGGCTGCGGCTGGTGGGTCTCCAGGCACCGCCGGAGCCCGGACCGTTCGATGCCGGAGAGAGCACGCCAACCAGCGTGGCGACCGAGGTCCTCTCCGACGACGAATACACACCGTCCCCGGAACCGCCGGCACCGCGCCGTCCCGGCCAGCAGGTCCACCTCAGCCTCAGGCCGGCCACCGGCCCCCGCGATATCCCCCTGGCCATCTGCACAGCCCTGGCCGACTATTTCGGCCTGCCGCTGAACCGCGACGCAGTTACCTATCAGATTGACGCCGTGCTGCAGCGGCAGGCGCGGCTCAACCTGGTGAATCTGGGCCAGATCCTCGATGGTCTGGGGCTCAAGGTGCTGCTCAGCCGGGTGCCGAACGACCGTCTCCCCCGGGTGCCCATGCCCGCCGTGATCGAGCAGAGCGGACGCTTCGGCCTGCTCGATTCGATCGATCCCGACGGCACGGCGCGCATCCTCGAGGCCGAGCTCGGCCCTCTGCAGGTGCCCGCTGCCGAACTGATCACCCACGACAACGGTGAAACGGAACTGCTGCTGCTTGAGCGCA
This sequence comes from Synechococcus sp. ELA057, assembly GCA_037144195.1. Lineage (GTDB taxonomy): Bacteria > Cyanobacteriota > Cyanobacteriia > PCC-6307 > Cyanobiaceae > Cyanobium. The sequence goes on along the minus strand of JBAWXG010000008.1, from coordinate 20,280 downwards.
AGGGTGACGCCAAGGAGCGCAACTTCTCCTGGGCCTGGTACCTGCCGTACCTGGGCGAGCACCGCCGCGCCCTGATCGAAGTCGCCGTCGCCTCGTTTGTGGCCAATCTGCTCAAGCTGGTCCCCCCCCTGGCCCTGATGGTGCTGATCAACCAGGTGGTGACCAGCCGCAGCATCAGCGCCCTGCTCAGCATCAGTGCCGTGATGGTGCTCGCCTCACTCGTTGAGGGAGTGCTCAAGACCCTGCGCACCTTCATCTTCACCGAAACCGCCAACCGCATCGACCAGGCAACCAAGAGCACCGTGCTCGATCAACTGGTTCGGCTGCCTCAGGACTTCTTCGACAGCCGCCCGGTGGGCCAGGTGATGTTTTACATGAACCAGCTCGACCGGCTGCGGGAATTTCTGATGGGGCAGTCGATCACCACAGTGATCGACCTGCTGTTCAGTGTGGTGTTCCTGCTGGTGTTGCTGGCCATCAGCCCCCTGCTCACGCTCGCCACCCTCAGCACCCTGCCGGTGCTGCTGGTGATCTCCCTGGTCGCAACGCCGATCGTGCGCGAGCAGATCCGCCGCTCAATCACTGAATCGGTACACACCTACAGCCACCTGAACGAATCGATCACGGGCATTCAGACGATTAAATCCCAGAACGCCGAACTCAAGACACGCTGGGAATTCCAGAACCGTTATGCCCGCTTCATCGGCGAAGACTTTAAACTGAAAATCACCCAGGAATCGGTTACCAATCTCTCAGATTTTCTCGGGGATCTGAACCAGATTCTTGTCACCGGTTTGGGCGTGTGGCTCGTGATCCAGAGCCAGATCAATCTTGGCGAGCTGATTGCCTTCCGCATGCTGGGCGGCCAGCTCATGGGCCCCTTGATGAAGTCCGTCAGCACCTGGCAGGCCTTCCAGTTCGCCAGCCAGCAGCTGAAGCTCGTGGGCGATGTGGTGGATCGCCCCACCGAGCAGACCCAGGCCGAGGCTCAGAACATTCCCATGCCTCCACTCAAGGGTCACGTGCTCTTCCGGGATGTCACCTTCCGCTTCAGCGAGGAGAGCCCGATGATCCTGCATGGAGTGAATCTGGAGATCCCGGCCGGCTCTTTCATCGGCTTGGTGGGGGGCTCCGGCAGCGGCAAATCCACCCTGCTCAAGCTGCTGCCTCGTTTCTACCGTCCCCTGGAAGGGAGTGTGCTGATCGACGGCCTCGACATCGCCAAGGTGGAGCTCTATTCCCTGCGTCGCCAGATCGGCGTAGTGCCCCAGGATTCCGTGCTGTTCGACGGCACCATCCGCGAGAATCTGCTGATGGTGAAACCCGATGCAACGGCGGACGAGATGATCCGCGCCACCCGGATCGCCTGTGCCCATGAGTTCATCATGGCCATGCCCCAGGGTTACAACTCCAGCGTCGGCGAACGGGGGGCAGGCCTGTCCGGAGGCCAACGGCAACGCCTCGCCCTGGCCAGGGCCGTGCTGCAAAACCCTCGCATGCTCATTCTGGATGAAGCCACCAGCGCCCTCGATGCCAGCACCGAACGCCAGGTGAGCATCAACCTCTTTGAAGCCTTCCGGGGGCGCACCGTGTTTTTCATCACCCACCGCCTCTCCACGGTGCGCCCGGCTGACGCCATCGTGATGATGGACCGAGGGGCCGTGATGGAGGTTGGAAACCACGAACAGCTGATGCAGATGCAGGGCTGGTATTACGCCCTGCATCGCAGCCAGAGCCAGGAGGGACCCAGCTGATGCTGCGCACGTCTTCCCCGCTGGTGGCCTTCTACGAACGCTGCATCGACTGGATGCGCGGTCGTTCAGGCCGACAGTTGCGCCATCCCGGCGGCCCCATCCGCCCCGTCCGCGTGGACCTGGTGGGCGACGACGGGGTGCCCACCTTCGGCACGGCCAAACCGCTGGAGGCACCGAGTCCGAAGGCCTCCACCCTCCCCCCGGCAGAACAGAACGGGGGTGGAGCCCTGACCAACCCGTTCCGCTCCACTCTGGCCAGCAGCCAGAGCTCCCTGGCCAAGGCCTGGACCTTCAATCAGACCGTTCTGCTCAGCCCCCGCCGACGCAGCTCCTCCGTTCTGGTGTGGACTGCGGTGGGCTCGGTGGTGGCGGTGGGCATCTGGTCGGTGACCGCCCCTCTGGCTGAGACCATCGCCGTTCAGGGCAAGCTTGAACCGGGAAGCAGCACGAAACGCATCGACACCCCGGTGCCCGGTGTGGTGGAAGCGGTGCTGGTGAAGGAAGGCCAATCGGTGCGCAAAGGCGATCCCCTTGTGCGCTTCGATCTGCGGGAACCCCGCAGCAAACTCGCCGCCGCCGAGGATGTGCGCAAGCGCCTGTTGAACGAGAACCAGATCGCCGCGATCACCCTCGGCGAGACCGCTGGCATCAACGGGCTCACCGGCAATCAACAGCGACAACTGCTCAACCAGTCCGAGGCCTTCGCCTCCCGCCGCCAGGGGGTACGCGAGGAGCTGGCCAAGGCCCGCACCACCCTGGCCGGCGCCAGGACAAACCTGACGACCTACCGCAACATCGCCAACCGCTACGCCGTGCTCGTGGCGCAGGGTGCCGCCAGCGAAGTGCAGCTGCTCACGACGCGACAGCAGGCTCAGGATGCCGCCACCAAAGTTGGTGAAGCGGAGCGTGAGGTGGCCCGCCAGGAGGCAGCCCTCAGGAACACGGGCGCCAGTGACGATCTCGAACTGCGCCGCAAGATGGAGGAGAACCTCCGCCAGATCAGCCAGCTCGACAGCGACATCCGCACCTCCCGTCAGCAGATCCAGTACGGCGAGCTCAAGGCCCCCGCCGATGGCTTGGTCTTCGATCTGGAGGTGAATCCCGGCAGCGTGGTGGGCCAAGGCACTGGCACCAATGCCAGCACCAGCACCAAGCCCCTCCTGAAGATCGTGCCCTTTGATGCGCTTCAGGCACGGGTGTACCTGCCGAACAGCGCCGTGGGCTTCGTGCGGCCTGGCCTTAAAGCCGATCTCTCTGTTGATGCCTTCCGCGCCAGCGACTTCGGTTACATCCACGCCCAGGTGCTGCGGGTTGGATCCGATGCGCTGACTGCCGATGAACAGGCCCGCGAACTGGGCACGGATACGAAGGGTCTGTACTACCCAGCAGTGCTTCTTCTCGATCGTCAGACCATCGACCTGCGCAGAAAGAAGGTGCCCCTTCAGGCCGGCATGACCGTTACCGCCGACCTGCGATTGCGTGAACGTCGCTTCATCAATATCCTCACCGGCTTCTTCGAGGATCAGCGGCGCAATCTCGAGCGTCTGCGCTGATGCCGGATCCCGGCAGGACCCCGAGCAAAGAATCACACGACGCTGCTGACGACCACCCATGGTGGCGCCATGCGGCGGCTGGCCAACGCAGGACCCTGCGCGGCATGCGGATCAGAGCATGGCTGCGCCGGCGGAACAGCCGCATCCTCGCGATGGGGATGCTCTACATCCTGATCTGCGCAATTCCGCTGTTGTTCGGCGGAGCCACGATCAGCCTGCTGGCCGTGCTGCCGATGCTGCTGCTGCCAGCCCTGGCCGGGCTCGCGTGGTGGCTTATCTGGAAGGAATTTCACCACTAGCAACCACGGAAACCGGGTCGCCGTAGATGGTGGCGACCTCTTGCACCAACCAGGGGGGCATGTGCTGCTCCCCGCCTCCGAAGGCGATCTTGCCCGGGGGATAGAACGGCAGCGCCGCCATCAGGGCGTTAATGCCGCCCGACTGACTCATGTCTGCGACGAGCCGTGCCAGCTGATTGCGCAGCAGTGTGTCCTCCGGACTGAGCGGCAGGCGAGAGAAGCCTGAGGCGAGCAGATCCCGATAGAGCCGGCCGAAGCTGCTGGCGCCATAGAGCTCCTCGAGCTGCCCCGGCTGGGCATCCAGCCAGATCTGGCCAAGCAACCGTCGCAGCTCCACCAGCTGGATGCGCACCTCAACATCCTCAGGATCGATCACGAACAGATTGATCAGGCCGTTCATACGGCTCTGATAATCCGCGCTCTGCACCAGCGCCAGGGCCTGAGCCCCGCCCTGCCGGGACAGCCGCGGGAGAGCTTGGCTCTGAGGAGACGGCTCAGACGCGATCTGACGTTGCATCCCCAGGCTGGGAGCCTGGCCATAACCCTGACCGGGAGGGGCCAGCAGGCCGGCCGGCTTCCAGATGTGCTGGAACAGATCCGGATCGAAAAGGCGGGCGTAATCCTCCTGCAGCCATTCAGGAACCTGGGTCAGCGGATCCGCCACGCGCATCTTCCCCGGCGCGAAGTAGGGCATGACTCCCAGAAGCACATTGGTGGTTTCAGGACGTTGAAAGGCACTCGCCAGCCGTTCGGAGAGGCAGGTGCGCCACTGGATCTCCTCGGGGGTCAACGTCTCCCTCAACAGCGGTCCAGCGAGCAGCACCCGATAGCAGTCCCCGATGGGGGAGCGATAGAGCACCTCGAGCTGATCCACAGGGGCCATCAGCCAGAACTGAGCGATGCACTGCCGCGCGAGCCGCGCTTCCAGCAGTGATCCGAAGGAAGGGCTGCGCTCGAAGTCGTCGAAGATGCGCTGCAGCCTGGTCGCCGACCAGGGTGTGATCATCGGCACGGCGCCCAGCCGCGTGGCGGAGGCCGCTGGTGCTTCCACCAGGGTGTCAAGCGGTGCAGAAAGCGCCTCGTTCTGACGTTCCGGACCGAACACGCGGGACAGTCGGCTCCAGAGCGACATGGACGCCATCACAACCAGTTGGTCTTGATCGTAAGAGGAGGGTCCTCAAGCGCAGAGTGTCAAGCAGCCGGCTTAGGCCGTTCACCCAGCTCAAGATCAAGCTGCTGCAGCACCTGCTCCACCAGGCCCCGCCAGTCACCTGTGGAGGGCTGACGGAACAGGCGCAGGCTGGGATACCAGGGGCTGTCCTGCCTGTGGCGCAGCCATCGCGGCGCGGCGGCGTGGGGGAGCAGCAGCCAGCCGCGACGGCGCATCGCTCCCACCAGATGGGCCATGGCGGTATCCACACTGATCACGAGATCCAGATCCGCCACGAAGGCTGCTGTGGTCGCGAAATCGGCATCGGCAGGTGGCCCCTCAGCCATCCGAGGCCGCCAGGGGTCCGCCTGGCCCAGATCGACACCGAACTGCAACGGCACAACCTCCGCCCCCAACAGATGCAATCCCTCGATCAGCTGCCCCAGAGCCGTGGCATCCAGGCTGCGACGGTGGTACTCCCGTGCCGTGACGGGATCGTCGAGCTTCCGCCCCGCCGCCCACACCAGTCCGACCCGAGGCTGCCGAGCCCGCCAGGGGAGCTGGGGGCGCCAGGCTGAGGAGCCCAGCCAGCTGGCGCCCTCAGGGCAAGGTGCACCGCCCAGCAACCAGGGCAGGCTGAGGAGAGAGAGATGCCGACCCGACCAGGGCTGAGGCCCCCCGGCAGGCTTGGCCCGCACCTCCAGCGCAGCGGATCCTGGGTCCAGGGCCTCGCGCACCAGCCCCACCAGGCTTGGCTCCACCTCCAGCACCAGCGGAGCGCCGGCGGTGGCTCGCCAGGCCAGCAGCGGTGAAAGCCAGCGCAGATGCTGCAACGTGTCTCCGAGTCCCTGCTCGCTCCACACCAGCAGGGGTTCACGCAGCTGATCCGGGCTGGATGCCCAGGCGGAGGATGGATCTCGCCAGGGGCTGTGCTCCGCCATCCCCCAACGGCACTCCGCAAGGGCGTAGCCCTCCGCGAAACGCTCCATGCCGATCAGCAGCTGACTGAGGTTCCAGGCGGTTCTCACGTCCGGATCCAGCACAAGGCTGCGCCGGTAGGCCCGCTCCGCGAGCTCGAAGGCGTTCTGATCCAGGTGCACGTTGCCCAGACCGCGCAGGACCACGGGATCGCCGGCGGTCAGTCGGGCGGCTCGCCAGTAGGCCCGCAGAGCCTGCTGGGGGCAATCAGCCAGCCAGAAGGCATGGCCTCGGTTAGCCGGCAGGCGATGGTCTCCGGGATCGAGAGATTCCGCCTCGGCGTAGAGACTCGCGAGTGCCAGCCAGTCCGAACCAGCCCGCGCGGAAGCCTCAAGGCAAGAGATCTGGCGAAGCAGGGGAGCGAGACCCAAGGCCAAACCCCATCACTGTTGAATCATAACCAATACTGATCAGAGCTCCATTCCGTAGCGCAGGCAACTATCCCAGATGGACCTTGCAGCGGAAGTGCTGTAGAGTTGCGTAGATAGTAAATACCTACGCGGCCAGCGAAAGGTAGCCCAAGTTCAACAGGCCCTTAAGCCACCGTTACGGATTAACCAATGAGCAACGCGGCTACCCTCGCAATCTCAGCAGGCGTCTTTCGCGTTGAAGAGGACGATATAAGGCTGGTTAAAACGGTCGACGGCAGCACCGATGTCATCACAGCTGTCGGGCGATCAGGTCAATCCCGAACTCTCGAGGAAATCACCTTTACCGCAAATTCAAGCGGGGCTGCTGCAAATATTCGACTCGAGTCTGCCAACGCTCTCGTCACAACAGAATCGTCCTATCGATTTGGCGGAAATAACGATACCCTAATCATTGCAAGCACCAAATCAGGCGTAGAGGGCTCGAGTCAGGTCGTTGCCTCTGAAAGCAGATTCCGCATGGATGGCGGGAACGATACGCTTATATTCAAAGGCAGTGTCAAAGAAGTTTCAGTCACCGGCGGTGCTGGAAATGATTCCATCACGATCAAGGGCAACGCCACTGAAGCGAAATTTGCGCTTGATGGCGCCTCCAGAGGTGGTGGTGGCAATGATGGCAACGACAGCCTCACCATCACTGGCAACGCCAAAGAGATTGAACTCAAGGCTGGCAATGGCAATGACACCATCAACATCAACGGTGACTCCATTTCATCCAGCTATAATCTTGGCAAGGGCAGCGACACTCTGATCTTTGGCGGCTCAATCAAGGACACCAAGATCAATCTTGGCGGAGACAGCAGCATCGACACCGTGAAGTTTGCAGCTGGCACCAATCTCAAGGGCGTTCAAATCAGTGGCGCTGGCTCCGGAGACGTTCTAATTATCGGCAGCACACAATACAACTACCAGTCCTCCAACACCTGGGTCAGCACCACAAATCCCGATGACAAATTGAAGCTTTGATCTTTGCAATTCACAGCCCCCGATAGCTTTCGGGATCGAATCTGATTCGATCCAAATTGAGCGAGCCTGATTCCCTGGATTCCGAGATCAAAATAGCTCTTGGGCGAGGAGATCTTCTCCTGGCACGTCAGCTTGCCTACAAATGGCTAACCATTTGGAGCGAAAAGCTGTCGGACTGCCCTGATCGCAATCAGCTGCGCGCTCCGCTCCTTTGGGGCTCTCTAGCTGACGTAGTTGAGCGAACAAGCGATCACCATTTGATCGAGCATTTCTGGCAGATCCTCGAGCGGATACCACCACCAGCACCACCGGATGGGGCCCTTCCCCTGCTCGGGATACCGATTCTCAACCGAGCTGATCTGCTGTTGCAGTTGCTTGACAGCCTTGATCATCCTGTCCAAACCCTGGCAATCGTCGACAACAGCAGCGACTGCGCAAACTGCCAGGCCAGTGAAGTCAGCCATCAGCTCCAGGCACTGCGCCAACTCGGCCATCCGCTGATCGACACGATTTCGATTGCGCGCCCGTTCCGCAATCTCGGAGTCGCAGCCAGCTGGAATCTGATCCTGAGCAGCTTTCCTGAAGCCACTACAGCCCTGCTCGCCAACAACGACATCCGCTTCGCACCCGGAGTGATCGCGGGCGCACTCGGCCGAATGGACGCCAGCCGCCCCCAGTTCCTCACTCTCCTACCGGAACCCAACGGCTTTTCAGCTTTCCTGCTTACAGCCCTCTGCTGGGACCGCATCGGTTTGTTCGATGCGTCCTTCCATCCGGCCTACGGCGAGGATCTCGACTATCGCGACCGTCTACGCGCCACACCGGAGGTGGACTGGCTCCCGGGCGGCGAGGCCCACAGGGCCATGGCCGAACTCAATCCAACGCATAGCGCCACGATTGCCAGCGACCCTTGGCTGATGGAGCAGAACCGCGCCAGCTTCGCCCTCAACCGCCTCTGGTACTTCAGCCAGCGCCGAGTCCGTGGCGATTGCCGTGGCAGCTGGCGGCGCCTCTGGCTGGCGCAATGGAGCCAGGCCCCTGATCCGGAACCGACACCATGAGCAGGCTGCCCACCTCTTCTGAACGCACAACGGTCCAGCCTCAGCCAGAGCGCGGCAGGCTCGGCCTCAATATCGGTCTTGGCGGTGTGGTCTTCGCCCTGCTCATTGGCATCCAGCTGGGTGCCATTCCCTGGCGCTACCGCCGTGAGATCTGGCAACTGCAGGGCCTGCTGGTGGGAGCGGGATTGGGCTTCGTGGTGGGCCGGTTCAGCCGCTCAGATGATCGGACCAACAGCAATGGTCAGAGGAGAGTCAGCGATCGGCCCTGAACTCCAGCCTTCGAGGCTTGTGGGACGATCCCTTCACTCCCTGGCCACCCCCGCGCCCCAGTGACCCTGCGCCTCACCAACACCCTCAGCCGCCACCTCGAGGACTTCCGGCCGCTCGAGCCCGGCAAGGTGAGCATCTACTGCTGCGGCGTCACGGTTTACGACCTATGCCACCTGGGCCATGCGCGCAGCTACATCGCCTGGGATGTGTTGCGCCGCTATCTGATCTGGCGCGGCTACGCGGTGACGTTCGTGCAGAACTACACCGACATCGACGACAAGATCCTCAATCGCGCCGCCGAAGAGGGCAGCTCGATGCAGGCGGTGAGCGAGCGCAACATCGACGCCTTCGTGGCCGACATGGCCCGCCTCAACATCCTGCCGGCCGACCGCATGCCCCGGGCCACCCAGAGCCTGGGCGCCATTCGCGCCCTGATTGAGGTGCTCGAGGCCAAGGGCGCCGCCTACTCGGCCGATGGCGACGTGTACTTCGCTGTGATGAAGCATGCCGGCTACGGCAAGCTCTCCGGCCGTGATCTGAGCGAACAGCAGGACAACGCCGCCGGCCGCGTCGCCACGGAAGAGGAAGCCCGCAAACAGCATCCGTTCGACTTCGCTCTCTGGAAGGGCACCAAACCGGGCGAACCCAGCTGGGAGTCGCCCTGGGGGCCCGGCCGGCCCGGCTGGCACATCGAGTGTTCAGCCATGGTTCGCGAGGAGCTGGGCGACACGATCGACATCCACCTCGGCGGCGCCGATCTCGTGTTTCCCCACCACGAGAACGAAATTGCCCAATCGGAGGCCGCCAGCGGCAAGCAGCTGGCCCGCTACTGGCTGCACAACGGCATGGTCAATGTGGGCGGCCAGAAGATGTCGAAATCCCTCGGCAACTTCACCACTATCCGCGCCCTGCTGGATTCCGGGGTCTCGCCGATGACCCTGCGCCTGTTCACCCTGCAGGCCCACTACCGCAAACCGCTCGACTTCACGGCCGAGGCCCTTGAGGCCGCCGCCACCGGCTGGAAGGGCCTCAACGCCGCCCTCGGCCTGACCGCTGCCGGCTGCAACACCGCGATCACACCGGCACAGGGGGCCAGCGATCCCGCCGCGCTCCCCCCGGAGCTGGCCGCGGCCCGCAGCCGCTTCGCTGCCGCCATGGACGATGACCTCAACACCTCTGCGGCACTGGCGGTGCTGTTCGAGCTGGCCCGCCCCCTGCGCGCCCTGGCAAACCGCCTCGAGCGCGGCGATGGCGCCGCCGCCGCCGAAGCCGCCGATCCCGCGCTGGCCGCCCGCGGCCAACTGCTTCAGGAACTGGCGGCCGTGCTCGGGCTCCGCCCCGAAGCCACCGCTGCAGGCACCCTGAGCGACGCCGAGATCGAGGCCCAGATCGAAGCCCGCCGCGCCGCCAAGGCCAGCCGCGACTTCGCCACCGCCGATCGGATCCGCGACTCCCTCAAGGCCCAGGGCATCGAACTGATCGACAAGCCCGGCGGCCTCACCGACTGGCTGCGCAGCTGAGCACGCCCTAACCAGCCCCGCCCGGGGGCTGTTGCTGATCCCGCATCATCCGTTCGATCTTGCGGATGCGCACCGCGGTGGTGCTCCACACCTCGCGCCGGAAGCCGGGCTCGCAGGCCTCCACCAGCTGCTCGATCGGCTCGCCGCGCTCGAACGCATCCCAGAGCTCCCGCTCCAGCCGGGCGCGCTCGATGAAGTTCCAGCGCTGCAGCAGGCCCATCAACCCCGCCAACGGCGCAGGCGCCGCAGATGGCTGCGCCTGCTGATCCCGCTGCTCCTGCGCCATGGCCACCACCGATCCGCTGCCTGAAGCTCAGTGTGCGGCATCAAAGCCAGCCAAATGGCATCCGAATGCCACCTGTCTGCCATCAAGGCCCCTGCTCTTTCTCCTGCCTTAGCTCCTGAGCAGGCCTCCACCAATGCCTGCGGGACTGCCTCCAGAAATGATTCGCCATGGCGAGCCAAATCCGGACACTCCCGCAACACCCCTCTGACACCCCTTCACACCGCCGCCACCAGCCACGAACCCACCAACCCCCAACAGCCACCCGGCACAAGGCAGTGGCTGCGCCCAGTGACACGCCCCAGGCAACGGGGAACTCTCCCGAAAGCCCACCTCCGCAGTTGTCCTGTGCCCTTCACCCCACGCCGGCGCCACCATCGGGTTCTGCTGCGGCGCTGGAGCCATTCGCTGGCGGTGCGTCTGCCGGCACGGCTGCTGCGCGAGGCTGGCTTCAGCGAAGACATGCCCCTCAGCGCCGAGCTGGACAGCGATGGCAGCCTGCGCCTGCGGGCAATGGTCGATTTCGACCGGCTGCGGTTCAGCTGGGTTCAGCAGCAACGTCTTGAGCACTGGGCCTGCACGGAACCCACCTGGCCTCTGCTGCGCCAGATGCCGACCACAGCCACACCCACTGCCACCCCCACGGAAGTTGATCCCTGCCCGGGTGACGGCAGCTGGGAGCCCTGCCCCACCTACGTGGACACCGGTCTGCTGCTGCCCTTGATCTGCCGCGAGCCTGGCAGCGATCCCCATCTGCGTTGGTTCGGTGTCGAACAGCGTCTACTGGTCACCAGTGCGCTGACGCTGCTGGAAGCCCGAACGGCCCTGGCCCTGAAGGGGCTGGATCCTGCAGCGGAGAAGACATGCCAGCTCGCACTCCAGCAGCTGCTCCACGGCGGCGGGCTCAACCTGTATCAACTCAGCGACGCTGAACTGCGCGACTGTGCAGCTGAGCTGCGCGATGACGCCGCCGAGCGGCCCGCTCCCCCGCCCCCTCTGCACCCGCTGGTGCTGCAACACCTGGCCACGGCCCTGGCGAGCGGCTGCAGTCGCCTGATCAGCCCCGATCCTGTGCTGCGCCGAGCCGCCAGCCTGGCCGGCCTAGAGGCGCACAAGCCGCTGCTCTGGCCCACGCGTCTGCGGCTGCCGATGCGCCCAAGCACGCGCCTACCGATGGGCCTACCGATGGGCCTGCCGATGGGAGACTGGCCGCCACATTCGCCGATCCGCCCGTGAAAGCCCTCAGCGTGCTGGGATCCACCGGGTCGATCGGCACCCAGACCCTCGAGCTGGCGGAGGAGTTCCCCGATCGCTTCCGGGTGGTGGCGCTCACCGCCGGCAACAACCTCGACTTGCTGATCCAGCAGATCTGCCGCCACGCCCCCGAGGTCGTGGCCCTGGCCAATGGCGATCGGGTCGCCGAACTGCGCGAGCGCCTACAGACGCTGGAACCGAGCGCCCGGCCCGCCCGCCTGCCCGAACTCCTGGGCGGTCCTGACGGCCTCGAGGCCGCCGCCGCCTGGCCCACGGCCGATCTGGTGGTCACCGGCATTGTTGGCTGCGCCGGCCTGCTTCCCACCCTGGCGGCGATCCGCGCCGGCAAGGATCTGGCCCTGGCCAACAAGGAAACCCTGATCGCTGCCGGCCCGGTGGTGCTGCCGGAGCTCGAGAAATCGGGAAGCCGCCTGCTGCCCGCCGATTCGGAGCATTCCGCCATCTTCCAGTGCCTGCAGGGCACCCCCTACGCCGAAACCGCCCGCCTCTCCACCGGCACGCCCACCCCAGGGCTGCGTCGCATCCAGCTCACCGCTTCAGGGGGTGCGTTCCGCGACTGGGCACCGGCCGATCTGCACAAAGCCACCGTGGCCGATGCCACCAGCCATCCCAACTGGAGCATGGGCCGCAAGATCACGGTGGATTCAGCCTCGCTGATGAACAAGGGCCTCGAAGTGATCGAAGCCCACTATCTGTTCGGCCTCGATTACGACCACATCGAGATCGTGATCCACCCGCAGTCGATCATCCATTCGATGGTGGAGCTTGCCGATTCCTCCGTGCTGGCCCAGCTCGGTTGGCCCGACATGAAGCTGCCGATCCTCTACTGCCTCAGCTGGCCCGAGCGACTCGAGACACCCTGGCGCCGGCTGGATCTCACCGCCGTGGGCTCGCTCACGTTCCGCGCACCCGATCCGGCCCGCTACCCCTGCATGGAGCTCGCCTATGCGGCAGGACGCGCCGGCGGCACCATGCCCGCTGCGATGAATGCCGCCAACGAACAGGCCGTGGCCCTGTTCCTGGAAGAGCAGGTCCATTTTCTCGATATCCCGCGACTGATCGACGTGGTGTGCGAGCGCCACAAGGCCGACCTCACAGCCAATCCGTCGTTGTCCGACGTGCTGGCGATCGACGCCTGGGCCCGGCAGGCGGTGCGTGAGGCTGCAGCCCGGCTGCGCGCCAAGGCCCCGGCATCGCTGCCGGCGTGACCATGGCAGCGACGGATCTGCCAGAGCCCTCGCCGCGGGTGGCCCACCACCTGCTGCTCTGCGCCACCCCCAGCAAGGCGCTCTGCTGCCCCGATCCAGCCGTGGGCAGCGCCAGCTGGGAGACCCTCAAACGCCTGGTACGGGAATGGGGTCTCGAAGATCCATCCCGGCCTGAGGGCATCGTCCTGCGCAACAAGGCCGATTGCCTGCGCATCTGCGCCGAGGGGCCGGTGCTGCTGATCTGGCCCGAGGGCTGCGTCTACGGCGGCGTCACGCCGCAGCGGATCGAGACGATCCTCCGGGAGCATGTGCTGGCCGGCCGGCCGTTGCAGAAGTGGCTGGTGCGCCGCTACTCCCTCAGTGCCCTCCAGGGTTGACACTCCCGCCCTCAGCGCCGACCAGTGCCCGCAACCAACGGGCTGTCAACCGGTCAGCCCAGTTGCCGATCACCCCTGCTCGGGTGTCTCCACGACCATGGAAGCCGTTGTGCCCTCCGTGCGCCGTGATCAGCACCTGCAGCGGCGGGACTGACCCTGTCGCTGGCACAGCGCGAGCCAGGGCCTGAGTCGCCGCCACCGGCACCCAGGGGTCATCGTCGGCATGCAGGATCAGGGCAGAGGGCAGAGCGCTCGCCATCACGGGGCGACCATCCGAGGCTGCAGCCGCTTCAGCGGGCTCCAGGGCCGCCAGCAGGCCGTGGATCGGGCTGGCTTGGCGGTAGTAGGCCTCCACATCGGCGTACCCCCAGCGCGGTGCCGTGATGGCAGCATCGAAGTCACGGATGCTGCGCAGGCGGCCCAGGGGACCTCTGCCCTCGAGGGCCTCGCGCTCCAGAGCGGTGAACCCGAAGGGATCGGCCAGGGTCTGCTGCACCAGGCGCCGCAGCAGCCAGCTCCGATACAGCCGGTTGCGAGGGCGATCGATCTGCCGCGAGCAGGCCTCCAGATCCAGCGGACTGCTGATGCACACCAGCCCATCGAGCAGCGGCCCGCAGGCGTCCAGACCGTGAGCCCGGCGCTCCTGAGCACCGGCCAGCAGGGCATTGAGCAGCTTGGTGCCACCGAGAGAGAGGCCCACCCCAAGCAACGGCAGCGGCAGTACCGGCGGACCCAGCTGCGCCGTCAGCTGCCGCGCCCTGGTAATCACCGGCAGCAGATCGCTGTTGCAGCGGGCTGCATAGGTGCCCCTGGCAAGCTGGCGCCCCGGCCCGGCTCCGCGCAGGTTGAGCCGCAGCACCGCGAAGCCGGCCCGTTGCAGCGTGAGCCCCATGCGCCGCAGGCCTTCCCGGTCACTGGAGCCCCCCAGCCCATGCAGCAGCAACACCAGGGCCAGAGGATGGCGCTCTGGGATGGGCCGATCGAGCAGCGCCAGCAGCTGATCGCCCCCTCCTACGCCGATGGTCAGGGGGGTGCCGCAATCCGGCGGCAAGGCCGCGGGCCGCAGGCTGTCGCGCAGGGTCTGCAGGTCGCCGTTCAGCCAGGGGGCACGGGGGCGAAACGGCTGGTGGGCCGCCTGATCGAGCGCAGGGAAACGAAGCGGCACCGGTTCAGCCGTCGCTCCCTGCAGGTCCTCGCTCAGGCGGTCACCGTCTGCTTCTCACCCTTGGCGCTTTCGTCAGCCTTGGGGGAAGCCTGCTTGGCTTTGGCCGCAGGTGCCTTGCCCACCCCCATCTCGCGCAGTTCGCTGAGCAGACCGTTGAGCACCGCCTTGGCATCCCCGAACACCATGGCTGTCTGGGGCAATTCGAACAGGGCATTGGCGATGCCGGCGTAGCCGGCACCAAGGCTGCGCTTGACCACGAACACCTGACGGGCCTGATCCACCTCAAGCACGGGCATGCCGTACAGGGGGCTGTTGGGATCGCGCTTGGCGTCGGGGTTCACCACGTCGTTGGCCCCCAGCACGATCACGACATCGGTGCGCGGAAACTCGGGGTTGATCATGTCCATCTCCACCAGCTGCTCGTAAGGCACATCGGCCTCCGCCAGCAGCACGTTCATATGGCCCGGCATGCGGCCGGCCACCGGATGGATCGCATAGGTCACCTCGGTGCCGTTGGCCTCGAGCAGCTTGGAGAGCTCCCGCAGGGCGTGCTGGGCCTGGGCCACCGCCAAGCCGTAGCCGGGGACGAACACCACCCGCTCGGCGTTTTCCAGCGCCATGGCGCACTCTTCGGAGCTGCAGCTGGTGATGCGGGTGTAGCCGGCTTCACTGCCACCGCCCCCCACCGTCGGTGTGCCGCCGAGGGCGCCCCCGAACAGCACCGAGACCAGCGAGCGATTCATGGCCGTGCACATCACCTGCGTGAGGATCAGGCCGGCGGCACCGACCATCGCACCGGCGACGATCAGCAGCTGGCTGCCCACCACGAAACCGGCCGCAGCGGCAGCCACACCCGAATAGGAGTTGAGCAGTGAGATCACCACCGGCATGTCGGCACCGCCGATCGGCAGGGTCACGCCGATGCCCAGCAGCGTGGAGCCCGCGGTGAGCAGGAGAAGCGGCAGGCCGGCCGGATCCCCCGGCAGCAGGACCGCGCCGATCAGGCACACCACCGCCAGGGCGATGTTGACCACATGGCGCAGGGGGCTCTGGGTCCAGCCGGGGGTGTCGAGCCAACCCTGGAGCTTGGCCATTGCCACGATCGAGCCGCTGAAGGTGATGGCTCCCACGAACACCGAGACGGCGATCGAGATCAGGCCCACCAGATCGGCGCCTTCGGCGTCGTACAGCGATACGCCCAGAGCCACCAGCAGCGAGGCCAGGCCGCCACAACCGTTGAACAGGGCAACCACCTCAGGCATGGCGGTCATCGGCACCCTCTGGGCCGTGATCAGGCCCGCCAGGCCGCCTGCGGCACTGCCAGCGGCGATCCACAGCCAGGTGCTCGGGGAGGGGTTGAGGTCGATCAGCAGACCGACGACCGCCAGGGCCATGGCCGCGGCAGCTAGTTGGTTGGCACCACGGGCGGAACGCACCTTGCTCAGACCCTTGATGCCCAGAGCGAGCAGCAGCACCGCCACCAGGTCGATGGCGCCGCTCAGCCAGTCGATCGAGAGGTTCACAGGCAGATCCAGTCCCAGCAGGCTGGGGAGGTTGGGGTACAGCATGGCCATCAGCGGTCTCCTTTGCGGCGGAACATGGCAAGCATGCGATCGGTGACCAGGAAGCCCCCGACGACGTTGTAGAGGGCGAAGCCCAGCGAAAGGGCTGAGATCACCTGCAGGGCCGGGTTGCCCTCGGCCTTCTGCAGCAGCGTCAGCGACGCCAGCACCGTGATGCCGCTGATCGCGTTGGCGCCGGACATCAGCGGGGTATGCAGGGTGGGGGGCACCTTGCCGATCAATTCAAGGCCGAGGAGGCTGCCGAGCAGCAGCACCCACAGGGCCTGGGAGAACGCGCTCATGACTGGGTTTTGTTAGGGGCGACGACATCGGGGCGGCGGCAGACGCCCTCATGGGTGAGCAGGCAGCCCTCGAGGATCGGATCGGCGGGATCGAGATTCCAGCCGTCCTCGCTGCGCAGGTGTTCCACCAGTGCCGCCACGTTGCGGGCGTAGAGGGCACTGGCATGGTTGGGCACCGAGGCGGGCAGGGCCTCGGAGCCGATCAGCAGCACCCCCTTGCGCTCCACAGTGCGGCCGCATTCGGTTCCGAAGCAGTTGCCACCTTGGGCCACCGCCAGATCCACCACCACCGAGCCTGGGCGCATGCCGTCGAGCATCTCCTCGCTGATCAGGCGAGGGGCTGGCCGTCCTGGCACTTGGGCGGTGCAGATCACGATGTCGGCCAGGGCCAGCTGTTCGGCCAGCTGCTGCCGCTGGGCCGCCAGGAAGGCCTCGCTGGCTTCCCGGGCGTAGCCGCCCACCTCGGCGGGCTTGTCCTCGATCTCGGGCGGATCGAGGAAGCGGCCTCCCAGGGATTCCACCTGCTCCTTGACGGCAGGACGCACATCGGACACGTAGACCACCCCGCCCAGCCGCTTGGCGGTGGCGACCGCCTGCAGCCCCGCCACACCGGCCCCCAGCACCAGCACCCGGGCCGGCTGGATCGTTCCGGCCGCCGTCATCAGCATCGGCACATAGCGATCGAGGGCGGAAGCCGCCAGCAGCACCGCCTTGTAGCCCGCGATGTTGGCCTGGGAGGACAGCACATCCATCGCCTGGGCCCTGCTGATCCGCGGCAGCAGCTCCAGGGCGATGGCCTCGACGCGGCGCTCACAGAGGGCCTCTACCAGGTCGGTGGCCCCATAGGGCGAGAGCAGACCGATCAGGAGCGCCCCCTGGCGCAACCGCTTCAGGGCATCGATGGCGGGTGGATGGAGGCAGACCACCCCATCGACGGCCTCCCAGGACAGCGCTTCGGTGGCCACCAGAGCCGCTCCAGCCTCAGCGAAGTCCGCATCCAGAAACCCGGCGGCGGCGCCGGCCCCCTGCTCGACCTGAAATCCCACACCCTTGGCCGTCAGCCGCCGGATCGTCTCCGGTGTGGCTGCCACCCGTCGCTCCCCGGGGATCCGTTCCCGAGGCACCAGCATCGTGAGCAAACCACCTCCACCGCAGACCCGAATCATTAGAGGCGCTCTGCCGCTGGCGACAAGCCACCCGGTGGTTTCTGTGCGGAGTCCCCCATCGGCAATGGCTCAAACCCTGCGCGCCTGGAGGGCAGGCTCCCGCAGATTTCATGAAGGGGGCAGGCGGCGCCTGCCCCCATGGCTAGGGATGGGATTCCTGCGTCCAGCTGTTCGCGATGGCTCTCTCCGCCCTGGAATGCCCCAATGGCGTCTGTCACAGCCACCACGGCGGCCATGCGGTGGCCCGCGATGACGTGCAACGCAACCTGACCGCCCATGGCAGCCGCTGGTGTGAGCGGCTGGCCGAGCGCATCTACGAGATCTCCGTCGACAGCTTCTGCCAGAGCGTGATGCCCGATCTGCAGGGCCAGGGCTGGCAAAGGCGCCACCTCGACTGGGAATTCAAGCTCGGCGAGGAGCAGGCGGAGGTGGAGCGCACCATGGTCGACGGGGCGATCAACGCCGTGGAGAGCTTCCTGCGCAGCCATGAAGTCCAGCGGCTGTTCGTCAAGGAGCTGGTGCAGGGCACCATGGCCGAGGCCAGCAGCAACCAGCTGCGCGGCAAAGGCATCCGCTTCCTGATTGAGGAGGAACTGCTCGGTTTCCTCCGAGACAACCGCGACGATCTGCTCGATCGCATCGCCGAACGCCTCCTGGATGACGCACGGGGCGATTTTCAACACGCCCGCCGCTGCGCTGATGAGGATCTCAGCGAAGTGGAGCATCTGCTGATCAACCACGCTGAGGCTGTCGGCTGAAGCGCAGCCTGCTCCCCACGGCAAGGCTGGAATCCATGGGCCGGGGGCATTGAACGGCCCCCGACCGGGGTCAGACCCGCGTCAGAACAGAGGCTGGAGCTCCTGCTCCAGGCAATCGGCCTGGGGTTCCGAGCCCAGGTGACGCAGCAGTCGCATGCGCAGGATCATCGGATCGATGTCGCAGTCCTGTTCCCAGCAGCGCTCGAGATGGCTGCGCGGCTCGGAGACCGGATCTGTGGGGATCGCCATGGCACGGGCGGGGCAGAGGTCCCGCGGTGAGATGGTCGGACGCTAGGGACGGCCAGGGCCGGGCCCATGAGAACTCCTACTCAACCTCTGCCACCGCAGCTGTTGCGGCGATCACAATCGGCCCATGCCCCCACCCTCCTTTGATCTCAGCGCCGGCTCCAGAACGCTGCTGACCCAGCCAGGAGCTGCGATCCAGCCACGCTGCTGGCAGCGCACGTTGATCCAGCTGCTGCGGGCACGCTCGCTCAACGCCGGATCCTCAGGCGCGGATGTACTGGTGCATGCAGGCCCTGGGGCCGGCAAGACGCTCGGGGCCCTGCTGAGCTTCCGGCAGCTGCAGCGCGAGGGGCGGCTGGAGCGCTTTGTGGTGTTCGCGCACCGCAGCTCGATCGCCCGCCAGTGGCGCCAGGCCGCCGAGCGCCTGCAGCTGACTCTGGTGGACTGGGAGGCGGGATCGGAGCGGCCGCAGCAGCAGCCCTCTGATGGCCTGCTGCTGAGCTATCAGGCGGCGGCGCGGCACCGCCAGCGGCTCGAGCTGGAGCTCAGCCACGAGCTGCGAGGGGCGCCCTGGCTGGCGATCGCCGATGAGGTGCACCATCTCGGGCTGGATCCGCTCGAGCCCGAGGCGAGCGCCTGGGGCCACGCCTTCAGCCAGCTCACCCTGGCAGCCAGGCTGCGTCTCGGGCTCTCTGGAACACCCTTCCGGGCCGACAACCTGGCCTTCTGCGCCGCCCGGCGTCTGCAGGTGCGCGAGAAGGGGCAGGTGGTCGAGCGGATCATCCCCGACCTGTGCGTTGAACCCCAGCGCCTGATCGTGGCCGGTGATGTACGGCCGCTGGAATTCCATTTCCAGGACGGCTGGGTGGAGCACGGACGCCGCCAGGGGGATCCGGGCCGGGAGACCTCTCCCCTGTCGCAGGAGGAACGGGAGAGCTGGAGAGCCCGCAACCTCAGGCGCGCCATCCGCCTCGGCGATGGAGGGGGCATCGCCCAGCGCCTGCTGCTGCAGGCCCGGCTGAAGCTGGAGCGGGTGCGCCAGAGCCATCCCGGTGCCGGAGGGCTGGTGATCGCCCGCGACATCGATCACGCCGGCAGCATCGAGACCCTGCTCCGGGAGCAGGGGGACCGGGTGCATCTGGTGCACTCCCAGGATCCGGAGGCCGCCGCCAGGCTGGCCCGTTTTCAGGATGGAGAAGCCGACTGGCTGGTGAGCATCGACATGTGCGCCGAGGGGTTCGATGCCCCGCGTTTGCGGGTGGTGGCCTACCTCAGCACGGTGGTGACCCGCAGCCGCTTCGTGCAGGCGATCACCCGCGCGGTGCGGATGGACGGGGATCGCTCCGGGATCGAAGCCATCCCCCGCGAAGCGTCCCACGTGTTTGCACCCGCTGATCCGCTGCTGATCCGCTACGCCCGCAGCTGGTCACTGAGCGTGCCCTATGAGATCCGCAGCGAGCCCCTGAGTGGCCCCGAAGAGGATGCCATAGGAGGCGGCTCCAGCGGCAGACTCCCCTTGCAGGCACTGGCAGATGCAGCCGGAGAAACAATCCGCCTGCAAGGCCCTCAGCTGCCTGGATTCCTCGATCGCAGCGCCTGATCGGCAAATCCGAGCCGAAGGCAGCTGACGCCGGAGCTGTGCAAAGGTGTGTCAACCAAAACAACCCATTCGCCAAGCGCCCGCCAACGTGGTGCCACGCGAAACCGAGCCATGACGGTCCCGAACGACGGAAATCGCCATGACCAGCCTCTGGAGGCCTCGGTCCACAGGCGGCTGACGGTGGCCGTCTGCTGGGCTCTGTCCCGCCGCGCAACCCTTGACAGCAAGGAATTGTTCGAGGAGAGCTTCTCGCTGAACGAGGAGTTCCGCGAGTGGCTGGTCTGCCTGGAGGACCATCCCCAGGAGCTGCAGGCCAATGTGCTGATGGTTCCCCAGGACCTGGAAAGGCTCGGGAAGCC
>JBAWXG010000007.1:0-48397 GCA_037144195.1 Synechococcus sp. ELA057 | reverse complement strand
ACGCCTTCAGCTTCTGGGATCTGGCCAAGCAGGGCCCCCTGGTGGTGGAGGTGCCGGCCGGCCTGACCGCTGGCGGCGTGCTCGACATCTGGCAGCAGCCGATCACCGACATGGGTCAGACCGGCCCCGACAAGGGCGCCGGCGGCAAGTACCTGATCCTTCCCCCCGGCGGGCCGGAGGTGGTGGCGCCCGGCTACCGGATCTTCCGCTCCCCCAGCAACCAGGTGTGGTTCGGTACCCGGGGCCTGGCGCCCGACAAGGCCGTGGCCGAGGCCACCGTGCGCCAGCACCGCCTCTATGGCTGGAGCCAGCGGGCCAATCCACCGGCTACCGGGTACAGCGAAGTGGGCGGTCGCCCCTGGCAATCGGCCCAGCCCGCCGATCTCATCTATTGGCGCCTGCTCAGTGAGCTCTATGCCAATGAGCCCGTTGCCCCCCGCGATCGGATGATGTTTGGGATGCTGGCGCCGCTTGGGATCAGCCCCGGCCAGCCCTTCAACCCCGACGCCCGCCAGGCACGAATCCTGGGCGAGGGGGCCCAGCTCGGCGACCTGATGGCCCGCACCATCGCCTACGACAAGCGCACCCCTGGCGCCACGGTGTACCCCGGCAAGCACTGGGAGTACGCCGTCCTGTTCGATCTCGATCAGGAATCGCCCGACAAACGGCGCGTGCAGGTCGACGAGCGCAGCTCCTGGTTCTACGAGGCGATCGGCATGTCGGTGGGCATGCAGGGCCGGGTGCTCGGCTTCGGGCAGGTGTACCTGGAGACCTCCAAGGATTCCCGGGGCCAGTGGCTCGACGGTGGCCGCAGCTACCGCATGCGCGTGCCGGCGAACGCGCCCGTGAAGCAGTTCTGGTCGATCACCCTCTACGACAACCTCAGCCGCGGCCCGCTGATCACCCCCCAGGGCGCCGCCGACCTCAGCTCCCGCAAGAGCGATCTGGTGCGCAACGCCGACGGCTCGGTGGATGTGGATTTCGCTCCGGTCCGGCCGGCGGGTGCCAGGAACTGGATCCAGACCACCCCGGGCAAGGGCTGGTTCGCCTACTTCCGCTTCTACGCCCCCACCGAGCCCTATTTCGCCAAGACCTGGCAGCTCAACGACATCACGCTGATCAAGCCCTGAGGCCCGCCGCAACCCTGATCAGCCCCCCGTTGCTCCACCGCCAATCCACGCCAACCATGCCTTCACATCTCAGCCGCCGGCTCCAGGGCCTGGCCCGACCGATTGCTCTGCTCAGCCTCGGCAGCCTTGTCTCACTCCCCGCGGTGGCGCTGCCGGCCCTGGCCGCCCAACCCAAAACCGCCGCAGGCCACACCCTGAACGCCGCGACCCTGCCGGCCCCCACCCCCGCCGAAGCCAAAGCGATCGCCGAGGAGGCCTGGCTCTATGCCTACGCCCCCCTGCAGGGCTACCAGACCTTCTGGAACCAGACCCAGAACAAGGCCTTCCCCGGCTACGTGGGCGGCTTCAACCGCTTCCGCCACTACAGCCGCCTCAACACTCCGGCCGACACCGACATCGTCACCCCCAACAACGACACGCCCTACTCCTGGGCCTGGCTGGATCTGAGGGCGGAGCCGATCGTGCTGCAGCTGCCCGCAGTGCCGGCACCGCGCTACATGGTCAACCAGTGGTTCGACCTCTACACCCACAACTTCGCCTACACGGGTGTGCGCACCACCGGGCGCGGCGCCGGAAATTATCTGTTCGTCGGCCCCGCCTGGCAGGGCACGGTGCCGAAGGGCATCACCAAGGTGTTCCGCGCCGAGACCGATTTCATCGGCACCCTCACCCGCACGCAGCTGAACGGGCCGGACGACATCCCGGCCCTCCAAGCGCTGCAGGCGCAATACCAGCTGATCCCCCTCTCGCGCTTCGAGGGCACCCAGCCGCCTAGGCCCGCGCCGCCGGTGAACTGGCCCGCCTGGGATACCGCCAAGGCGGAGGGGATCGGCTTCATCGGCTATCTCAATGCCCTGCTGCCGTTCATGCCCACCGTGCCGTCGGAGCGATCGATGATGGCTCGCTTCGCCCGCATCGGCATCGGCCCGGGGCGGCCCTTTGATCCGAATCAACTCACTCCCGCCACCCGCAGCGCCATCGAGGCCGGGGTGGCTGCCGCAGCCG
Organism: Synechococcus sp. ELA057; assembly: GCA_037144195.1. Taxonomy (GTDB): domain Bacteria; phylum Cyanobacteriota; class Cyanobacteriia; order PCC-6307; family Cyanobiaceae; genus Cyanobium. The sequence continues at coordinate 46,262 of JBAWXG010000007.1, read as the reverse complement.
CCGATCTGCGCCGCAAGGCCCTGGCCCAGAAGAGCTCCAAGGGGTTCTTCGGCACCCGAGAGGAGCTGGGATCCGACTACCTCACCTATCGCGCCATGGGAGCGATGCTGGGGATCTACGGCAACAGCGCTGCAGAGGCCTTCTACGCCAGTCAGCAGACCGGGCCTGATGGCAAGGTGCTCGATGGCCGTCGTCACTGGGTGCTGCGCTTCCCCGCCGGTCAGCTGCCGCCGGTGAGTGAGTTCTGGTCGATCACGATGTACACCCTGCCGCAGCGGCTGCTGGTTGCCAATCCGATCGATCGCTACTCGATCGGAGACCGCACCAAGGGCCTGAAACTGGGAGCCGACGGCTCCCTGGAGATCTACCTCCAACATGACAATCCCGGCCCTGACAAGGTCTCTAACTGGTTGCCGGCTCCGGCTGGACCCTTCTTCTTTGTGGCTCGCCTCTATGGTCCGGGGCAGACGGCCCTGTCGGGCCAGTGGCAGCTGCCGGCCCTGGTGGAACGCCGCTGAGCCCGCCGTCGCAGAGTGCCGGAAGCATTCCGGCACTCTGCGACCCCTGCCCCTCCAGACCCTGACGATGCGCGCTGGTTCGTTCGACGAAACAGATCTGCACCGTGATGGACACCTGGGCCAGGGGTCAGCAAGCTGTGGGCATTGGCACTCCCACCATGCCCAACGGCAAGCCCAACATCCTGATCCTCTGGGGTGATGACATCGGCCAGAGCAACCTCAGCTGTTACAGCCACGGCCTGATGGGGTATCAGACCCCCAACATCGATCGTGTCGCCAACGAGGGCGCCAAGTTCATTCACTACTACGCCGAGCAGAGCTGCACGGCCGGACGCGCGGCTTTCATCAGCGGCCAGAGCGTGTTCCGCACCGGCCTCTCCAAGGTGGGTCTGCCCGGCGCCGAGCAGGGCTTCAAGGCCGAGGACCCCACCATCGCTGAACTGTTGAAGCCGCTGGGCTATCACACGGGCCAGTTCGGCAAGAACCACTTCGGCGACCGTGATGAACACCTGCCGACGATGCATGGGTTCGATGAGTTCTTCGGCAACCTCTACCACCTGAATGCTGAGGAGGAGCCGGAACTGCGCGATTACCCCAAGGAAGACGATCCCGAGTTCCCGAACTTTCGCAAGCGTTTCGCACCCCGCGGTGTGCTGCACTGCTGGGCCAACGGTGATGGCACCCAGCGCATCGAGAGCACCGGCCCGCTCACCCGCAAGCGGATGGAGACCGCCGATGACGAATTCATGGCGGAGGCCAAGCGCTTCATCCGCGATGCGGTGGCCACCGGTGAGCCGTTCTTCGTCTGGTTCAACACCACCCACATGCACTTCCGCACCTATGCCCGTCCGCAGGATGTGGGCCGCAGCGGGCGCTGGCAGTCGGAATATCACGACGTGATGATCTATCACGACGAATGCATCGGCGAGATGCTCGATCTCCTCGACGAACTGGGCATCACCGATGACACGATCGTGATGTACGGCACGGATAACGGGCCCCACATGAACAGCTGGCCCGATGCCGGCATGACCCCCTTCCGCAGCGAAAAGAACACCAACTGGGAAGGGGCTTTCCGGGTGCCGGCGCTGGTGCGCTGGCCCGGCCACATCCCGGCCGGCACCAACATCACCGGCATCTGCAGCCACCTCGACTGGCTACCCACCCTGCTGGCGGCGGCTGGCGAACCGGAGATCAAGCAGAAGCTGCTCAACGGCCACCAGGTGGGCGGCAAGACCTTCCGCATCCACCTGGATGGCTACAACATGCTCGATTACTGGACGGGCAAGAGCGACAGGAGCCCGCGGCGGGAGTTCTTCTACTTCTCCGATGACGGCGATCTGGTGGGCCTGCGCTACGACAACTGGAAGTTCGTCTTCCGCGAGCAGAGGGTCCAGGGGACCTGTCAGATCTGGGCGGAGCCGTTCGTGGAGCTGCGCGTGCCGAAGATCTTCAACCTGCTCACCGATCCCTACGAGCGCGCCGACATCACCTCCAACACCTACTGGGACTGGATGTTCGATCACGTATTTCTGATCGTGCCGGCCCAGTCCTATGTGGGTGAGTTCCTGAAGACCTTCGTGGAGTACCCGCCGCGCCAAAAGGCCGCCAGCTTCTCCTTGGAGCGGGTGATGGAGAAGCTGGAGCAGGCCGCCAGCGGCGGCGCCTGAGGCCTCTCGCCAGCCATGGGATCGGCGTCGGCGCCTGAGGTGTGCAGGCCCCCCGGGCGTCCGCCGGGGCCGGGGATGGTCTGGGTGCCAGGAGGTCGCTTCCCGATGGGCTCCGACCATCACTACCCGGAGGAAGCACCGGCCCACTGGACCGATGTGGAGGGGTTCTGGATGGACCGGGCGCCGGTCACGAATGCTCAGTTCCTGAAGTTCGTCAAAGCCACGGGCCATCTCACGCTGGCCGAGCGGCCGGTGGATCCCGCGTCCTTTCCCGGCGCCCCGCCCGAGCGGCTCAGGCCCGCCTCGATCGTGTTCGTGGCCCCGCCTCATCCGGTGCCCCTCAACGACACCCACCGCTGGTGGCATTACGTGTTCGGTGCCGACTGGCGCCATCCCGAGGGCCCCGGCAGCTCGATCAAGGGCAGAGAGAAACACCCGGTGGTGCACATCGCCGCCGCCGATGCCGAGGCCTATGCCCGCTGGGCCGGCAAGCAGCTTCCGAGCGAGCGTCAGTGGGAGCGGGCTGCCAGGGGTGGCCTGGAGGGATGCGAGTACGCCTGGGGTGAGGCGCTGCATCCCGGCGGCCGGGCGATGGCCAACACCTGGCAGGGGACCTTCCCGCATCACAACAGCCGCTTTGACGGGTATGAGCGCACGTCTCCGGTTGGGAGCTATCCGCCCAATCCCTACGGCCTCGTCGACATGATCGGCAATGTGTGGGAGTGGACCTGCGACTGGTACCACTCAGGCCACGATCCGCTGCAGGGATCCGCCGGGCCATCGGGTTGCTGCCAGGCAACGGAGCAGGCCCGCGAGGCCAGCATTGATCGACGCTCCGAACACGGCAGCATGCCCCGGCGGGTGGTCAAGGGTGGCTCCTATCTCTGCGCACCGGAGTACTGCCGCCGCTACCGTCCGGCCGCACGCATGGCCCAGGGCCTGGATAGCTCCACCGGTCATCTCGGCTTCCGGTGCGTGGTGCGCCCCCAGCCTTGAGCATCCCCACCGTGCTGGGCCGCTGCTGCCCCAGAGCTGCCTGGAGGGAGAGAGGCCCCAGGACCGGGGCCTGAACCATCTCCCCGCCAACGGGCCCCAGCTCCTCCTTGAGGCCCTCCCCTCAGGCGTTGCCGTAGGCCACCTGGCAGGCGGCATTGAGCAGCTGGGCCGCCTCTGCGCTGGAGGGCGTCTGGTTGTTGAGGGTGCCGGCCTGGCAGTCGGCCGACATTTCCAGGGTGGTGCCGTTGATCGTCGCCGCGAAGTTGACGCCGCTGTTGCCGAAGGGGCTGACCGTGCCATACAGCAGCTGCACATCGGTGTCGGGCACCATGATGTAGGTGCTCTGGCTGTTGATGGCGCTGTTCACGGCGCTGTTGATGATCGCCGCGGAGGCCAGGGTGCCGATGCCCCAGGCGGCCGCGCTGGCGCCCCACCAGCCCCAGGGCGGACGGGCCCAGCCGCCGTACCAGCCCACATTGCCCCAGGGGCGGGCAACGCCCCAGCCAGCGCGGGCCCATCCCGGGGAGACATTGAGGGCGTTGACATTCACCTGGCGCCCCCCGGTGATGTTGACGTTGCGGTTGCCGCTGCGATTGGTGACGTTGCCGCCGTTGGGACGGGAGATGGAGCTGCCGCCGAACCGGTTGCCGCTGCCCTGAACGTTGCGGTTGAAGCTGCCGCCGGCATTGGCGGGTCGATCCAGGGACGGTCGCGCGGCTGAGGAATTGAGCTGATTGCTCCAGCCACCGGATGGCCTGGCATCGCCGCGGTTGAGGCCACCGCCGGCATTCTGGAAGCCGGTCTGGCCGCGGCTGGCGAAACCACCGCCACCACCGCCACCACCGCGCATGCCACCGCCGCCTCCACCGCCTCCCCGCATGCCGCCACCCCCGCCGCCGCCGCGGGCGAGCAACAGGTCGCTTCCCTGGGGCCCGGTGGTCGGGGTCACTCCCATCGCCAGCAGGGGCTGCAGCGGGCATCCCAGCCAGCTGGCCAACAGCAGGCCGCTGATCCGAACGGCGCTGTTCATCGCAGGGTCACCTCGCAGCCGTCGTCGTAGCAGCTGGCATTGATGCGTCCGTCGCTACCGAAGGCCACCTTCACCAAGTCCCGCTGCGCCATGGAGTAGGGGTTCGACTCCTTCACGCTGTTGAGGTAGTTGGGATTGATGACGCACAGATCGGTGCCGTTGAAGCAGACCGTGTTGGAGGAGAAGCGCGCGGAGGCCCGTTGCAGGTTGCGCCACTGTTTGCGGGCGCCATCCCAGCGCTCCATGCGCACGGGTTTGTCGCTGATGCGGATCGTCTCGATGCTGGAGCCGATGCGGTGGCGGTACTCGGTGGAGTTGCCCACGTCCACCGCCTCGACGGTGCAGGCCACCGGCGCAGCCCCTTTGATGCTGCAGCGGGTGTTGAGCGTGTAGAGCACGTCGGCTCGGCCGGCAGGCGCGAGGGCAATGGACCCCAGCACGGCGGCGAGGGTCACGCCGCCGTGGCGGAGCGATCGCATCGGGGCAGGCATGGTCGCGTGGACAGGCGTTTCACAGTCAGCATGTCCAGAGCCTGATCTGTTGGCAATCCGATCGGTGCAAATCGGGGCAGAGCCTTTGCCGATCTGCGCAAACCCTGCTGCAGTGGTTCAGGCGACGGCCGCTTCCCGACGGCGGTGCTGGTCGTGCAGGGCCTCGAGCTCCTGATGCACCTCCATCAGTTGGCTGCGAATCGCCTCACTGTGTTCGATCCGCGAGAGGGTCAGCAGCATCGTTTCGATCTGGGCCTTGCAGTCGATCAGGACGCGGCACTGGGTGGAGCCGGGTTCGTAGGGCATTGCAGAGTCACAGGAACCTCCCCAGTGCACCCTGAATCCTCCGCTGAAACCGTCGCCGTCGTAACGGCCGGTTGCCGCGGATGCCCTGCAGCGGTCTCCACGCTGCGGTCCCATGGCCCTTCGCGGCACAGATGTCCCGGATTCAGCGGCTGCGGCGGCGTTCGCCCGTTGCCGCCTCCCGGCCGCCGCGCCCCTGGGGAGGACGGGCGCCGTTGCGTTCCCGGCCGGGGCCGCCGCCCTGGGGCCGCCGGCCCCGGCCACCGCTGAGATCGAGCGGCGGGGCCGAGAGCACGGTGGGCTCGAAGCCAGGCACGATGGCCCGCGGCAGGTTGTTGCCGGTGAGTTTCTCGATCGCCCGCAGCAGCTCATGCTCCTCGGCTGCCACCAGCGAGATGGCATGGCCTGTCTGCCCGGCCCTGCCGGTGCGGCCGATCCGATGCACGTAGTCCTCGGCCACGTTGGGCAGATCGAGGTTGACCACATGGGGCAGCTGATGGATGTCGATGCCGCGGGCGGCGATGTCGGTGGCCACCAGCACCCGCACGTCGCCGCTCTTGAAGCCCGCCAGGGCGCGGGTGCGGGCCCCCTGGCTCTTGTTGCCGTGAATGGCGGCGGCTGTCAGGCCCTCCTTCTCGAGGCGCTCTGCCAGGCGGTTGGCGCCATGTTTGGTGCGTGAGAAGACCAGCACCTGCTGCCAGTCGTTGCTGCGGATCAGATGGCAGAGCAGATCGCTCTTGCGCGTCATGTCGCAGGGATGGAGCAGCTGCTCGACCAGCGGCGCGGCCTGGTTCTCCGGGGTGGCCTGCAGTTGCACGGGCTGGTGCAGCAGCCCCGTCGCCAGGCGCCTGATGTCGCCGGAAAAGGTGGCGGAGAACAGCAGGTTCTGGCGGCGCTCCGGCAGCAGGGCAAGAATCCGGCGGATGTCGCGGATGAAGCCCATGTCGAGCATCCGGTCGGCTTCATCGAGCACCAGGATCTCGAGCTGATCGAGGCGCATCGCCCGTTGCTGCTGCAGATCCATCAAGCGGCCCGGGGTGGCCACCAGCACGTCGCAGCCCCGCCGCAGCCGCTCGATCTGGGGGTTGGGGCTCACGCCCCCGAACACCACTGCCGAACGCAGATCGAGGTAGCGGCCGTAGGCCGACACGCTCTCGCCCACCTGGGCCGCCAGTTCGCGGGTGGGGGTGAGCACCAGCGCCCGCACCACCCCATCGCGGGCATGGGGGCCGTGCCGGAGCCGCTCCAGCAGGGGAAGGGTGAAACCGGCGGTCTTGCCGGTGCCGGTCTGGGCCGCCGCCATCACATCGCGGCCCTCGAGCACCGCGGGGATGCACTGACGCTGAATGGGGGAGGGGCTGCGGTAGCCCTTGGCCGCCACCGCCTTGAGCAGCGGTTCCGACAGCCCGAGCGCCGCAAAGTCGGCCGCCAACGAGGCCGCGGGGGCCACGGATCCGCTCGGGGAGGCGAGGGGGGTGGCGCCGGCGTTCATCCTGCCCTCCGGTCGGCGCTCACGATCATCCGTCGCAGCGGCTGCGGCAGCGCCGCCTGACGGGAGCCTGGCTGAACGGGAACGGGTGATGGCGGCACGGGCGTCAGCCCTTCACCCTAGGCGGCGATCCTGGACAGGCCGAAAGCCGTGCCGGTTGCTCAGAGATCGGCCGGGCTGAAGTGGGAGCAACGTTCGCAAGGGCCCTCGGGCAGCACGGCACAGCGCAGCAGGGGGCTGCGGGCATTGAAGCGGCAGCGGGGATCGCCGATCACCCAGCTGCCCTTCCAGAGCTGGGCGTCCGCCGGCCGCTGCTGGCGGCGCACCTGCAGAGCCACCCGAGCCAGTTCGTAGCAGCCGTTGCGCAGCTGATAGCGGTGGCGCCTCTGCAGCACCAGGAAGCTCTCCGCCCCCAGCGCCAGCCAATGGCCAGGGTGCGGAACCTGAGCCAGGTCCTCCACTGGCAGCTGCTGAATCAGGCCGTCGTCCTCGCAGCGGCGCAGCTCGATGGTCAGCCCGGTGGAGGCTTCAGATGCAGGGTTCATCGTTGGCGTCAACGATGGCCTTCACACGGACTTCAGCGATCTCAGCGGCGCTGCTGTCACGGTCTGCAGGAGCTGGGCTCGGGGGCTGCGCATCCTCCAGGGCTGGATGACGCCGGGAGAAGCCCCAGACGAACAGGGCCGCCACGATCAGCAGCAGCGACCATTCGGGCAGCTCCAGATCGGGCAGGGCGAGCCGCAGCAGCAGCCGGATGCCCACCAGCCCCACGGCCAGATAACCAGCCGCCTCCAGGCGGCTGTAGATCTCGAGCCAGCGCAGGAACAGCCCGGCGGTCAGGCGCAGGGCCACCACCCCGATGGCCCCGCCCAGCATCACCAGGGCCAGCCGGTCGGTCACGGCCACGGCTGCCGCGACGCTGTCGAGCGAGAAGGCCAGATCGGTGAACCCGAGGGTCAGGGCCACCCGTCCCAGCGAGCCGAGAGCGGCCGCCGCAGCTGGCTGTCCGGGAGCGGACCCGCTTTCGCCGGAGGACTCCGCATCCTGCGGCTCCTCCTCCTCCGCATCGAGCTGCAGAAAATGGCGGCCGCTGAGCCAGAGCAGATAGCCCGCCGCCAGCAGCTGCAGCGGCCAGGCATCGAGCACCCAGCGGGCGGCCAGGATCAGGGCGAAGCGGAACAGCAGCGCCAGCAGCATTCCAAGGTTCAGGGCCTGGCGCTGGCGGGCCGGATCGTGCAGCCGCCGGGCAATCGCCGCCAGCGCGATGGCGTTGTCGGCGGAGAGCACAGCCTCGAGGGCCACGAGCACCGGCAGCAGCAGCAGGATCTCCTGCCATTGATCGGCTCCTTCCAGCAGCGGCGATAGGGCGGGAACCAGTTCGGCTTCCATCAGAGAGCGCGCGCAGGCGGCAGGGGAGTGAAGGGGATGGGCATGCCGCTCAAGGCGCCTGCCGGATCAGGCAGCCGGACGTTGAGCCTTCGACCTGTCCGGGGCCAACCGGGCATTGGCCTGGGTGGGGGCCGACAGCTTGGGCAGAACCCTCTGGGCAGCAGGCCGGATTGGCAGCACTGTAGGAACCTGCCTCCGCCTGCTCCGATGGAACTCTTCGCCCGATTGGTGCACGTCGAGGCGGGCTCGCGTGTGGTGCAGGTGGAGGCCCGTGACGGCGAGCGGCTGCTCGGCAGCGCCCTGGGGGAAGCCGGCAGCGCCGAGGAGGCGGAGGACAGGGCGCGCGGGCGGCTGCTCTCTGCCCTCGGATCGCAGACCCGGACACCGGTTCTTAAGTCTGCAACCGTGCCAGCTGCAGCCGTGCCAGCTGCAGACGTGCCATCAGCAGCCGTGCCAGCTCCACACCCCGAGGTTCTGCGCCCGTCCCGGCCTGCCCCGCAGCCACCCCGGCCTGCCCAAGAGCCAGCCCGGCCGGCACCCCAGCCCATCGCCGCCTCTGCCCCGCCGGAGAGTGAAACGCCGCCGAGCCTGCTCGATTCCGCCCCTGCCCCGGAGACCTTGGCTCTGGCTCCGCCCCAGCCCGATCCGATCACGGAGCCCCAGCCGGATCCCGAGGACTGGAGCGGCGAGCTGGTGGCGGTGGACCGCCAGCTGCGCCGCCTTGCCTGGGGGCGCGAGCAGGAGGCCCTCTACCTGCAGCGGGCCTTCGGTCATCCCAGCCGCAGCCGGCTCACCCGCTACAGCGATCTGCGGGCCTATCTGCTGGCGCTCGAGGCGATGGAGCCGGCCTCCGACCCCGCCACGGCTGCGGTGCCGCTGCGCCGCGCTGATCTGCTGGCCCAGGCCGATGGGCTGCTGCAGCAGCTGGGCTGGGGGCCGGAGCAGGGGCGCAGCCTGCTGGAGCGTGAGCTGGGCTGCAGCAGCCGCAGTCAGCTCAGCGATGCCCAGTTGCTGCAGTTCAACATGCTGCTGGAAGGGGAACTGCTGGCGGCGGAGCCCGCCCAGCTGGTGCCGCCCGCCGCCGCTGCGGTCGGTGCCCAGGCTCAGCGCTAGGTTCCGGGGGCCTTGAGGCGGTGATCTCCGCCTTCCGTTCGCCCCTGCTGCACCATGACCATCCGCATCGGAATCAACGGGTTCGGCCGCATCGGCCGTCTCGCGTTCCGCCGTGCCGTCACCCTGGCGGATGTGGAGGTCGTGGGGATCAACGACCTGATCGATGTGGAGTACCTGGCCTACATGCTCCGCTACGACTCGACCCACGGACGTTTCCATGGAGACGTGCGGGTGGAGAACGGTGCCCTTGTGGTCAACGGCCGCACGATCCGCATCAGCGCCGAGCGCGACCCGGGCAACCTGCGCTGGGGTGATGTGGGGGCTGACTACGTGCTCGAGAGCACCGGCTTCTTCCTGACCGAGGAGACCGCCCAGGCCCACATCAACGCCGGCGCCCGCCGGGTGGTGATGAGCGCCCCCTCCAAGGACGCCACCCCGATCTTCGTGATGGGTGTGAATCACACCAGCTACGCCGGCCAGCCGATCGTCTCGAACGCCAGCTGCACCACCAACTGCCTGGCCCCGATGGCCAAGGTTGTGCACGACAACTTCGGCATCGTCAACGGCCTGATGACCACGGTGCATGCCATCACCTCCACTCAGAAGACCGTGGATGGCCCCTCGGTGAAGGACTGGCGCGGAGGCCGCGGCGCGGCCCAGAACATCATTCCCAGCTCCACCGGTGCCGCCAAGGCCGTGGGCCGGGTGATCCCGGAGCTCAATGGCAGGCTCACCGGCATGGCCTTCCGCGTGCCCACCCCCGATGTCTCGGTGGTGGACCTCACCGTGAATCTGGAGCGCCCCGCCAGCTACGACCAGATCAAGGCCGCCATGAAGGCCGCCTCCGAGGGGCCCATGGCGGGGATCCTCGGCTACACCGAGGACGAGGTGGTGAGCACCGATTTCCTGGGCGAGAGCTGCACCTCGGTCTTCGATGCCGGCGCCGGCATCGCCCTCACCGACACCTTCGTGAAGCTGGTGGCTTGGTATGACAACGAATGGGGCTATTCCTGCAAGTGCCTCGACCTGATGCGCCACATGGCGACCCAGGGCTGAGCTCAGCGGCGCCGCTCCAGGCAGAACTGCCGCACCAGGGTCTCGCCGGTGCCGAGCCGGTTCTGCAGGGAATAGGCCTCACGCTCGGCCTGGCGCGTGGTGGGTGAGGCGTTGGCGTAGATGGGATCCTGCAGCTGCCTGAAGTCACTGGACAGTCCTTCCGGACCGTCGCCATCGACCGTGCTGCTTCTGGCGGCAGCCATCAGGGATCCGCTCTGCAGCTGCAGTGAGATTCCGATCGGCCTGGGGCTCCTGCTAAGGCCACCAGCGGCGCAGCTCTGGGCCACATGGATCGCCTCGTGGTTGAGCACCCGGGCGAATTCGAGGGTGCCCTGGTTGGGGACGTCGGGCCGGATCCGCAGGCTGCGACGGCTGGCTTCCCATTCCCCTGCGGCGCCCCGTTTGACCGGTTGGCTGAGGCTCACGGAGATTCCCAGCTGATCCAGCACGCCAAGCAGGCTGATGATCGATCGCCGCTCCAGCTCGAAGCGGGGGGGATTGGCAATCAGCACCCGCAGCTGAGCAACGGTGAGCGGGGGATCGCCGCTGCGGCGCCGGTAGATGTAGCGGGTACCGCCCCCCGGTAGCGGTTCGGTGCGGGGTTTCCAGGCCTCATCGGCCTGGCTCAGCCGCGACAGCAGATCGCCCTGCAGCAGGGCCAGGGGGCGCGGACCCGGCTGGCGCTCCGTGCTGGCCGGCAGGGTGGTGCTGGCCAGCAGATCGGGGCGCGGCGCAGCGGAAGGGAAACGGGTGGCGAAGGCCAGCAGCAGCATGGCCATGAACGCCAGTGCTGGTCCGAAACCGCGCATCTTCGTCTCCGACTCTCCTGAGTCGATTGTGGGGGCAGCCGCTGCCACCTGCCCAGCGCGGCCACTTTGGGGCAGTTGCGAAGATCGGTGGCTCGCGCCGTTCTGACCTTCCATGCCCCTCGCTCCTCTGGTGCGCCAGCTGCAGCAGGTGCCTCTCACTGCGGAGGTGGCAGCGCGGCTGCAGCGCGATGAGCGCCTGCGGCTGGGGGGCTCCGGTCGAGCCGGGCGGGCCCTGCTCGCCAGTGCACTGGCGGGTCTGCAGCAGGCGCCGCTGCTGGTGATCGTGCCCACCCTGGAGGAGGCCGGTCGCTGGGCTTCCCTGCTGGAACTGATGGGCTGGGGCGCCAGCCATCTCTATCCCACCAGCGAGGGATCCCCCTACGAGCCCTTTGACCCCACGAGTGAGATCACCTGGGGGCAGCTGCAGGTGCTGGCCGAGCTGCTGGGATCGCGGGAGTCGGCGGCGCCCCTGGCGATCGTGGCCACCGAGCGGGCCCTGCAGCCCCATCTGCCGCCCCCGGCCGTGCTCGCGCGCCAGTGCCTCAGCCTCAGCCGCGGCGACAGCATCGACCTCGAGGCGTTGGGGCTGACCCTGACCCGGCTGGGCTACGAACGGGTGGGCGCGATTGAGCAGGAGGGATGCTGGAGCCGCCGCGGCGACATCGTTGATCTGTTCCCGGTGAGTGCCGAACTGCCGGTGCGGCTGGAGTTCTTCGGTGACAGCCTCGAGAAGCTGCGCGAATTCGATCCCGCCAGCCAGCGCTCCCTCGATGCCATCGAGCAGGTGCGCATCACCCCCAGCGGCTACGGGCCGCTGATCGCCGATGCCCTGCGAGAGGTGATGCCGGATGGACTCGAGACTCTGCTCGGACCAGAGGCCTGCGAGCAGCTGCTGGAGGGGGGCACCCCGGAGGGCATGCGGCGGCTGCTGGCCCTGGCATGGGATCAGCCCGCCTCACTGCTCGATTACATCAGTCCGCAAACGGTGATCGCGGTGGATGAGCGGCGCCACTGCCTGGCCCATGGGCAGCAATGGTTCGATCACGCCGAGGAGCACCACGGTGATGTCTGCCGCGAGCTGGTCGCGGCGGGTGCCGATGCCGGATCCCTCGCACGGCTGCTGCCGCCGATCCTGCACCGTCCGCCGGCGGAGGCCCTGGCTGAGGTGGAGGCCTTCGGCGGTTTTGATCTGGCCGAACTGCACGAGAGCGACCGTCACCCCAATGCCTTCGATCTGGCGGCACGGCCGGTGCCGTCCTATCCCAATGCCTTCGGCCGCCTGGCGGCTCTGGTCAAGGGCTTTCAGAAGGAGGGTGCGCGGGTGTGGCTGCTCTCGGCCCAGCCCAGCCGGGCGGTGGCGCTGCTGGAGGAGCACGACTGCATCGCCCGTTTCGTGCCCAATCCAGCCGATCGGCCGGCAATCGAGCGGCTGATCGAGCAGAACACCCCCGTCGCCCTCAAGACCAGGGGTACGGCCGAGCTGGAGGGCCTGCAGCTGCCGGCCTGGAAGCTGGTGCTGGTCACCGATCGGGAGTTCTTCGGCCAGCACGCTCTGGCGGCCAGCGGCTATGTGCGGCGGCGGCGGCGGGCGGCCAGCCGCACGGTGGATCCGGGCAAGATGCAGCCCGGCGACTTCGTGGTGCATCGCAACCACGGCATCGGCCGCTTCCTCAAGCTCGAGAAGCTGGCGATCAGCGGCGAGAGCCGCGATTACCTCGTGGTGCAGTACGCCGACGGGCTGCTGCGGGTGGCGGCCGACCAGTTGGGCAGCCTGGGGCGTTACCGCGCCACCGGTGAGACACCGCCGGAGCTCAATCGCATGGGCGGCACCGCCTGGACGCGTTCCAAGGAGCGGGCCAGGAAGGCGATCCGCAAGGTGGCGGTCGATCTGGTGAAGCTCTATGCGGAGCGCCACAAGGCGGCCGGCTACGCCTATCCCGCCGACGGGCCCTGGCAGAGCGAACTGGAGGATTCCTTCCCCTACGAGCCCACCCCGGATCAGATCAAGGCGATCGCCGAGGTGAAGCGCGACATGGAGCAGCCCTCACCGATGGACCGGCTGGTGTGCGGTGATGTGGGGTTCGGAAAGACGGAGGTGGCGATCCGGGCGATCTTCAAGGCGGTGACAGCCGGCAGGCAGGTGGCGATGCTGGCGCCCACCACGGTGCTGGCGCAGCAGCACTGGCGCACCCTGAGTGAGCGCTTCGCTCCCTATCCACTCAAGGTGAGCCTGCTCAATCGGTTCCGCACGGCGGCTGAGCGCAAGGCGATCAGCGATGGCCTGGCGGAGGGCACGGTGGATGTGGTGGTGGGCACCCATCAGCTGCTGGGCAAGGGCACCAGCTTCAGGCAGCTGGGGCTGCTGGTGGTGGATGAGGAGCAGCGTTTCGGGGTGAATCAGAAGGAGAAGATCAAGGCCCTGCGCAAGGACGTGGATGTGCTCACCCTGAGCGCCACGCCGATTCCGCGCACGCTCTACATGAGCCTTTCGGGTGTGCGGGAGATGAGCCTGATCACCACGCCCCCGCCCCTGCGCCGGCCGATCAAGACGCACCTGGCCGCTCTCGATGAGGAGGCGGTGCGCAGTGCCATCCGCCAGGAGCTCGATCGCGGCGGCCAGATCTTCTACGTGGTGCCGCGGGTGGAGGGGATTGAGGATGTAGCGGCGGGCCTGCGTCAGATGATCCCGGGTCTGCGGCTGCTGGTGGCCCACGGCCAGATGGCCGAGGGCGAACTGGAGAGCGCCATGGTGGCCTTCAATGCCGGCGAAGCCGATCTGATGCTCTGCACCACGATCGTCGAGAGCGGCCTCGACATCCCGCGCGTCAACACGATCCTGATCGAGGATGCCCACCGCTTCGGCCTGGCCCAGCTGTATCAGCTGCGGGGACGGGTGGGCCGCAGCGGCATCCAGGCGCACGCCTGGCTGTTCTATCCCGGCGATGCGTCGCTGAGCGAGGCGGCCCGGCAGCGGCTGCGGGCGATTCAGGAGTTCGCCCAGCTCGGCTCCGGCTATCAGCTGGCCATGCGCGACATGGAGATCCGCGGCGTGGGCAACCTGCTCGGGGTGGAGCAGAGCGGCCAGATGGAGGCGATCGGCTTTGACCTCTACATGGAGATGCTGCAGGAGTGCCTGGCGGAAATCCAGGGACAGGACATCCCCCAGGTGGACGACACCCAGATCGATCTGCCGATCACCGCTTTCATCCCCGGCGACTGGATCACCGGCAACGACGAGAAGATGGCGGCCTATCGCGCCGCGGCCGAGTGCAGCTCGCCTCAGGCCCTGGTGCAGCTGGCGGCCGACTGGGTGGATCGCTATGGCGCCATTCCGGCGCCGGTGACCTCACTGCTGCAGCTGATGGAGCTGAAGCTGCTGGCCAGGCGCTGTGCCTTCTCACGCATCAGACCGGAGAAGCCCAACATCGCTCTGGAGACGCCGATGGAGGAGCCCGCTTTCCGCCTGCTGCGCCAGGGGCTGCCCCAGCACCTGCATGGCCGCCTGGTGTATCAGCCCGGCGCCGGCAGCACGGCCAAGGTGCTGGCCCGCGGCCTGGGTGTGCTGCCGATCGAGAAACAGGTGGAGGAACTGATGGGCTGGCTGAAGCAGATGGCCGCCCAGCTGCCCGGCAGCGATGGCCTCAGCGACGCCCAGCGTGCGGAGCAGGAGGCCAGGCGCAATGAAGCGGTGCTGACGCTGTGATCCATCAGCGTGATGGGGTGATCCTTCAGCCTTGAGCGGGGTGCTGATCGCCCGGAAGCATCAGCAGATCGCCGTCCCCCAACAACCGCGAAGCTTTGTTAAGGTGCCTTCATCTTGCGTAACAAGGCCATGGGTGAGCTGATCGGGGTCGATGCGGCGGCTGGTGGTTTCGGCCTCGTCTCCGGCCTGATCAGCCTGGCTGCCCTCGGCATCTACGCCCTGATGCAGGGCGATACCCGCAACGACGACGATGATTCCTCCCCTGGCGGTGGCTTGATGCAGCCAGTGGCCTGAGCTCTCCTCCCCTCTCTCGTCGTCCCCTGCCTGCCTGAGACTGCTGGCTCAGGGTTCCAGCTCACCTCGCCGGTAGGCGGCTGGCACCAGGATCAGGAACAGCCACCACCAGACCAGAACCGCGGCTGCCAGCGGCAGCGAAATCCACCAGCGATGCAGCAGCAGCCAGCTGGCTGCGATCGCCCCGGATCCGGTGGCCAGAATGGTCCACGGCTGGCACCACCAGGGTTTGAGTGCCCACAGCGATGGGGCCTCGCCGGGCCTGGTCACGGCGTCAGCAGGTTCCCCGCTCTCGCTTCTCATGCCGATGGGATGCGCCGCTTTCGGTCTCAGGGTTTGGCCGCGCCTGAGCTCTGCAGCGCCGCCGGTAGATTGGCGCTGCCCGGTTGATAGGGCTGTTGCACCGCGGTGGCGTTGTGCAGCGACTTCACCAGGGTCGTTTCCGCGACGCGGTACTGGCTGTCGCGGCGGGTGCCCAGATCCTCGGGTTTGAGCTTCTGCGCGTCGTCGTCGCTCAGCTTGGCGTTGACATCGGGAAGGATGCCGCGGTGGTGGATGTCGTGATTGAGGGGGGTGAGGTATTTAGCGATGGTCACGGTCATGCCGGAGCCATCGGACAGTCCGCGCACCGATTGCACCAGACCCTTGCCGAAGGTCTTCTGACCTACCAGCAGCGCCCGCTTGTTCTCCTGAAGGGCGCCGGAGAGGATTTCGCTGGCGCTGGCCGAGCCCTCATTGACCAGGATCACCAGAGGTTTGCTGGTGATGGCGCGGCCATTGGCCCGTTTCACATCGGTGATCCCGTCGCGGGTGCGGGTCGAAACGATCGTGCCTTCGTTGAGCCATTGGCGGGCGATCTCCACGCTGGACACCAGCAGACCTCCGGGGTTGCTGCGCAGGTCGAGCACATATCCCTGCACACCCTTGGATTCCAGGTCGTTGATCGCCTGGCGCATGTCCTTGCTGGCGTTGGCATTGAACTGCCGCAGGCGCACATAGCCGATCCGTGCGCCATCCGGGCTCGTATTGACCTGATGGGTGACGGCGTGCAGCTCAATCAGCTCCCGGGTCAGCGGCAGCTCCAGGGTCTGCCCCTTGCGGCGCAGCACCAGCTTCACCGTGGTTCCTGCCTTGCCGCGGATCAGCTTCACGGCATCCTCGGTGCTCATGCCCTTGGTGGCCTTGCCGTCGATCGAGACGATCACATCCTTGGGCTGCACGCCGGCACGGGAGGCGGGCGATCCCTCGATCGGAGCGATCACCACCAGTTCCTTGCTGTCCTTGTCGAGGCTCAGTTGGATGCCGACCCCGGAGAGTTCACCGGAGGTGTCGATCTGCATCTCCTTGAACTCACGCGGATCCAGAAAACGCGTGTAGGGATCGCTCAGGGTGGCCAGCATGCCGCGGATGGCCTCATAGGCCTCCTTGGGGCTGCCATAGCTCTTTGCCAGCAGATCGCGGCGCAGTTTTCGCCATTGATCGGCGTTGTATTTGCCCGTGGTGTCGAGATAGTCGCGGAAGACGATCTGCCAGGCCTGATCCATCACCTCCTTGGGGCTGTCGCTGATCACAACGCCGCCGTTTGGGGTGATCACCATCTCCCGAGCCAGCACCGCTGAGGCTGCACAGGCGCTCACACCAACCAGCACCATCATCGTGGTGCGACCGCTTCCCATGCGGGTCCTCAAGTTCAGATCCAACCCCAAGTTAGCGCCGCAACCCGGGCGGGAACCCGCCCGCCGCTGCATCGCCGCCGGCTGGGCGCCGCGGCTTCGGGGCTCGCCAGCCCTCGATCAGGGATCGAGCCAGCGACCGTCCTCCTTGATCAGGGCGATCAGGGCCTCCACGCCTTCAGCCTCCGGCACCCGGCGGATCTCCTCGCGGCCGCGGTAGAGGGAGATGGTGCCGGGGGTCTTGCCCACGTAGCCGTAGTCGGCGTCAGCCATCTCACCCGGACCATTGACGATGCAGCCCATCACGGCGATGTCCAGTCCGGTGAGATGGGCCGTGGCGCTGCGCACCTTGTGCAGCACCTCCTCCAGGTTGAACAGGGTGCGGCCGCAGCTGGGGCAGGCCACGTACTCCACCATCGTCTTGCGCAGCCCCAGGGCCTGCAGGATCGAATAGCAGACCGGGATCTCCTTTTCGGGCGCCTCGGTCAGCGACACCCGGATCGTGTCACCGATGCCCTCCGCCAGCAGTGGAGCGATCCCGGCGGTGCTCTTGATGCGTCCGTAATCACCGTCGCCGGCTTCGGTCACCCCCAGGTGCAGGGGGTAATGGAAGCCTTCGCCGTCCATGCGGGCGGCCATCATCCGGTACGCCGCCATCATCACGGGGGCTCTGGAGGCCTTCATCGACACCACGATGTTGTGATAATCGAGGCGGTCACAGATGCGGATGAATTCCATCGCGCTTTCCACCATTCCCAGGGGTGTATCGCCGAAGGTGAACAGCATCCGTTCGGCCAGGGAGCCGTGGTTCACGCCGATCCGCAGCGCCTTGTCCTGCTGCTTGAGCAGGCTCACCAGGGGTTCGAGGGTCTGCTGGATGCGATCCCCGATGGCGGCGAATTCCTCAGCCGAGAAATCGGTGCGGTTGGCATCCGGCTTGTCGAACACGTACAGGCCCGGGTTGATGCGTACCTTGTCGACGTGCTGGGCCACCTCCAGGGCGATCTTCATGCCGTTGTGGTGCACATCAGCGACCAGCGGCACGGGCCTGTAGCTGTCTTCCAGGCGTTTTCGGATCTCTCCCATCGCCTTGGCGTGGGCCAGAGACGGCACCGTCACGCGCACGATCTCGCAGCCGGCCTCGTGCAGGCGGCGAATGCCGGCGGTGGCGCCTTCGATGTCCAGGGTGTCCTCGTTGATCATCGATTGCACCACCACCGGGTGCTCGCTGCCGATCCAGACATCACCCACCCGCACGCTGCGGGTTTTGCGGCGGTGAATCTGGGTATCGAAGCGGGGATCAACGGCCCCGTCGCTGCTCCGTTCTCCGGGGCTGCCTGAGACGTCGGGGCGGGCCAGGGTGCCGGTCATGACGGTTGCGTGCTGGGAAGCCTGGGGTGCTGAAAGCCTGTCACAGCGGGGGCGCCAGTGACGTCGAACCGTCGCTCTGAACCTGCCTCAGGGCTCGCCGCGCCTCACGCAGGTCGGTAGCTGTCAGGGCTCGCGGTGATCCCTCCGTCTCGCTGCTGAAGCGCAGCAGATAGGAGGGGTGCAGGATCGGCATCAGCTGTCTCCCCAGCAGGTTTGCCGTTCCGCTGCTGTGCCATTGGCCCCGCCGCTGGGTGATGCCGCTGCGAATGCCGAGCACCCCCTCGAGGGCCGTCGCGCCGATCAGCAGGATCAGCGGCGGATCCACCAGGGTGATCTGACGCTCCAGCCAGGGCCTGCAGGCCGCCATTTCGGCGGTCGTGGGCCTGCGGTTTCCAGGAGGGCGGCACTTCACGACATTGCAGATGTAGGTGTCGCGCCCGCTGTCGAGACCAGCCGCTGTCAGCAGGGCATCCAGCAGCTGGCCGGAGCGACCCACAAAGGGCAGTCCGGTCTCATCCTCCGTGGCCCCGGGGCCCTCACCAACCAGCATCAGCCTGGCGGCGGGATTACCCCGTGCCATCACCACCTGCAGGCGGGAAGCGGCCAGGCTGCAACTGCGGCAGTCAGCGCATGCCGCTGCCAGATCCGCCAGAGCCCGATCCCGTTCCACTGCTGCAAGAGCGACCGGGCCCGCTGCGGCAGGGCGCACCTGCGGATCAGGCTCAGCCTGGAGCGGGTCGGTCATGCGGGGCCGCTGCGGGATTGCAGCAGCCACTTTGTTTGCAGAGAGGGGGGAATTGTTGTGATCTGAACGCCCCTGGCCCTTGGCGTGCGCGAGGATCCTTCTGCGGTCGTTTCTGTCCGTGCCGCTCCGCTTCCCCCACGCCACCCGGCGGCCTTCTGCGGGGAAGATGGCCCCATTCCGACCTCTGGCCGGCGCCTGTCCGGCGGTTCCCCTGCGGTGATTCCCAGCACCGCATGCATCAGTGCTGATGTCTCTCCCCCTGGCCGCCCGGGCCCGCGATCTCAAACCATCCCTGACCCTGGCGATCACCGCCCGGGCCCGACAGCTACGGGCTGAGGGCCGCGACATCTGCAGCCTCAGCGCCGGTGAGCCCGATTTCGATACCCCGGCCTTCATCCGCCGGGCTGCCAGCGAGGCCCTGGAGAACGGTCACACCCGCTACGGGCCGGTGGCGGGTGAGCCGGTTCTACGAGAGGCGATCGCCGCCAAACTCAGCCAGGAGAACGGAGTTCCGACCCGCGCCGAACAGGTGCTGGTCACCAATGGTGGCAAGCAGGCTCTGTACAACCTCTTCCAGGTGCTTCTCGAGCCTGGTGATGAGGTGCTGGTGCCGTCCCCCTACTGGCTCAGTTATCCCGACATGGCCCAGCTGGCGGGGGCACAGGTGCGGCTGCTGCCCAGCGATGCCGCCGCTGGTTTCCGCCTGCGGCCGGAAGCGCTGGAAGCGGCGATCAGCCCCGCCACCCGACTGCTGGTGCTCAACAGCCCCTCCAACCCCACCGGGATGGTGCTCAGCCGCGGGGAGCTTGAGGCGATCGCGGCGGTGCTGCGGCGCCATCCCCAGGTGGCCGTGGTCTGCGATGAGATCTACGAATACCTGCTGGCTCCGGGCCATCAGCACCACAGCCTCGCCGCCCTGGCTCCGGATCTGGCCGAGCGCATCCTGATCGTGCATGGCTTCGCCAAGGGATGGGCGATGACGGGCTGGCGCATCGGCTGGCTGGCCGGCCCGGCCCATGTGATTGCCGCTGCTGCTGCGCTCCAGAGCCAGAGCACCAGCAATGTCTGCACCTTTGCCCAGTACGGCGCCCTGGCGGCGATCCGCGGCCCGCGCGACTGCGTGCGGACCATGGCGGAGCGGTTCGATCAGCGGCGCGCCCTGCTCACCGCGGGGCTGCAGGCGATCGAGGGGGTGGAGCTGCAGGCCCCGGAAGGCGCCTTCTATGCCTTCCCCGATGTGAGTGCCTGGGGCCTGGATTCGGTGACGCTCTGCACCCGGCTGCTCGATGAGGTGGGACTCGCTCTGGTGCCTGGCATCGCCTTCGGTGACGATCGCTGCATCCGGCTCTCCTGCGCCGCCTCGCCGGAGACGCTGGGCGATGGCCTCGATCGCCTCGCCCGTTTCCGCCAGGGCCTGTAACCCCTCTCGCGCTGGCGTGAACGCGCCGATCCGGCAGGATCGCTGCGGTCGCGATCGATCGGATGCCTGCCGTCATCCCCCGCAAGCTGATCGTGCTGGGCGACAGCGGCGTCTACGGCTGGGGGGATCCGGAGCAGGGAGGCTGGTGCGAGCGTCTGCGGCTGCACTGGATGGGCCTGCCGGCAGGGCCTGTGGTCTACGGCCTGGGCGTGCGCGGGGATGGCCTCGAGCGGGTGCGTGCCCGCCTGCCTCTGGAGGTGAGCGGGCGCGGGGAGCTGCGGCGCCAGCTTCCCCAGGGCATCCTGCTGGCTGTGGGCCTGAATGACACCGCCAGGGTCGGCCGTCCGGACGGGCGCCATCAGCTTGATCCGGAGGCGTTTCTGTTCGGCATGGGGGAGCTGCTGAACCAGGCCCGGGCCCTGGCGCCCACCCTGGTGCTGGGACTGACGCCCGTGCTCGAGGAGGCGATGCCCTTCGCCGATGTCCTCTGGTATCAGCTCGAGAGCGTGCGCCGCTATGAGGGGCTGCTGGAGGAGGCCTGCCTGGAAGCGGATGTGCCGTTCCTGCCCTTGCTCGAGAGCTTTCTGCAGCAAGCCCGCTGGAGCGACTGGCTCACGCCGGATGGCCTGCATCTCAATGCCGATGGTCATGCCCATGTGGCGGAGAAGCTGCGGCGTTGGCCTGCCCTGCTCCAATGGGCAGGGCTTGAACTGCTCAGCGTCAGAACACCGCTCGCCTGAGCCGGCAGTTGCGCGACAGAACGGTGAGATCTTGCCAACAATTCATCGATTTCTGTGGCCAAAGCTACAGGTGTTGTAAGGCTTGTAAAGAAGTGTTAACAACACGGATTTGGCCTGTCCCGGTCCGCAGCATCCTGCTCCGACTTCCGCTTTTTCACGGATGTCCACACCTCAATCGTTCCGTCATTCCAATGGCTCGCCGGAGTCCGGATCCGGTGCCGCCGTGCACCGCCCTGAGTCCGGGCTGAGGCGCCGCTCCCGGCAGCTCCCTGCCCGGTCCCCATCGCGTCACTCCCAGGGAGTGCCTCCTCCCCTCCATGGGAGCGGCCAGCCTGAAGCGCCTCGCAGGCAGGGGATTCAAAGGGAATTCATGCCATGCAACAACCAGCGATTTCAGGCGCTGAATCAGTGTCAGGGGGCTGCTGAACGGCGGCGTCTGCGCGATGCGATCGTCCGTGACAACCTGCCCCTCGTGTATGCGATCGTCGCCAGGATGGGGCCGATTCCCGGGCTTTCCTGCGAGGATCTTCGTCAGATCGGCAGTGAAGGGCTGGTCAAGGCGGTGGATGCCTTCGATCCCTCCCGTGGCGGTCGGCTCAGCAGTTTCGCGGTGCCTTACATCCGCGGCGCGATTCAACGCGAACTGCGCGATCGTCACAGCCTCATCCGCGTGCCTCGGGAGCTCTGGGATCTGCGACGCCGGGCATCGGCGCTCCTGGATCGCCGCCGCACGCACGCTGAGTTTCCGCTTGGGCCGCAGCAGCTGGCCGATGCCCTCGGCTGTGACCATCACCGATTGGTGGAGGCGCTTCAGCTCGATGCGGTGACGGGGATGCGCAGCCTGGATGCCCCTCTCACCGGTGAGGCCGAAGGCGATGGCCCGGGGCACCGGCTGCTCGATACGGTCCCTGATCCCCGCAGTCTGGTTGGGCAGGCTCCCGAAGCGGGGCAGCGATGGCCAGCGGCTTCAGATGGCTCTCCAGCCGGATGCGACCGGCGCTGGCTGGACCAGACTCTGTCGTCGTTGGAGCCCCGTCTGCGCCGGCTGGTGATCGGTCGCTGCGACGGCCGCAGCTGGGTGGAGCTCGGCCAGGAGCTGGATCTTCATCCCCGACAGGCGCAACGGCTGGCGGTGGCAACCCTGGCGCGGCTCCAGGTTGAGGGACGCCATTGGCGTGAAGCCCGGGACGGGGGTGATGCGTCACCCCTGACGGCGGCTGCCTGAGGCAGGCAGGGGTCGGGGATCTCCGGGCCCCTGCCCCCCGGGTCATTGGGCCGCCTGCGGCCCAATGACCCCGAGCTCGCGCCTCAGAGGTTGATCAGCGGTGTCAGCAGTAGAGCCAGCACCGCGGCGATCAGGGTCTGCAGCCCGTTGACCATCTCGTTGCTCAGCCAGCTCCAGCGCCGTTGCAGGGTGGCTCCGATCAGGCTTTCCAGCAGCGTCGCCACCAGGCCTGTCGTCGCCACCAGCAGCGCTGCTCCCGGGCCTGAGATCAGGCCGAGCAGAGCCGCCGCACCGGTCATCAGCAGGCTGCCGAGCAGGCTGGCGCTGGTGCCTTCGAGGCTGATGGCCCCTTCGGTGCCCGGCGGAACGGGTCGCCCGGTGCTGATCAGGATGGCGTGGCGGCCCCAGCGTTTGCCGATTTCGCTGCCGAAGGTGTCGGCCAGTTTGGCGGCGAAGCTGGCGCAGAAGGCCAGCAGCAGCGGCGAGCGCCACTGCTGCCCAACCACGGGGATGAGCAGCGCCAGCAGTGCTCCCACCAGTGCGGACCCCCAGACGTTCTCCGGGCCGCGGCGCCCACCGCGCCCTTCCGCCAGTCCATGGGCCTGTTTGTGCTTCAGCCCGATGCGGGTCACCAGCGAGCCCAGAAGCAGGTAGAGCACCACGGCCAGCCAGCCGCGCCAGCCCAGGCTCCCCCACAGGAGGGTGCCCAGCAGGGCGGCATGACGCCAGCCGGCCGGCGTGAGCAGCGGTGCCCGCCGGGCAAGCAGCAGCAGCGGTGCATGCAGGGCTGCGGCGATCAGCCAGCTCAGCAGGGTCGGGGCCGGCAGAGGGGGCACAGCGGCCTGTCGCGATGTTGCACTGGTGGACAACCCTCGCACCGGGGAGGGCCTGACGGCGGATAATCGCCCCAACACTCCCTGCGTCGGTCATGGTGTTCAAGCCCAAGTTCTTCCTGGATCTCGGCAGCGAGGGGGAGCGGCAGAAGCCCGTCACCGTGGCTCCGGTCGTGGCCAGACCTGAGCCCAAGGCCCCCAAGGCTGAGCCCGGGGCCGTCGTCGTGGCCAAGGGGCCGGCAGCACCCGGCGCTGCTGCTGCTTCCGTCGCCGCTGAAGTCGCCACTGCCGCAGCGGTCGCTCCTGCAGCCGGCACCACCGGCAGCCTCACCACCGCCGAAGCGATCGCCGCTGAACTGGCGGCTGACCAGGCCAATCGGCCCGCTCCCTCCCTGGCCACCTTCGCGCCTGACTGCGTTGCTGCCGGCGGTGGTCTGCCTCAGCGCCGGCGGCGGGGATCGGCGGATCTGGGCGGATTCCGGGAGATGGCCCGCGGCATGATGCGCAGCTGAAGCGGTTTCAGCCACCCGAGCTGGGCCCTGAGACAAGGCTGCGCCAGGCGCTCAGCCGCGCTGCGCCGCTGACAGCGGCCGTGCTGCTGCGAAGGATTCCAGCGCCCAGGCTCACAAGCTGCCAGCCTGAGGCCATCGCCAGCTCCTCTTCCTCAGGGCTCCAGCCCCCCTCGGCACCGACCGCCAGGGTGATGGCATCGGGCCTGGGTGACGCTGCGGCCAGGGCCTCCTCCAGCAGCGGCAGTGCGGCCATCCGTGTGGTGGCCACAAGCCGCAGGCCGGCCAGCGGTTCCTGCATCCAGAGACGTGCGCTGCAGGCAGGCAGCAGCTGCGGCAGCCACAGCCGTTCGCTCTGCTCGGTGGCTTCCCGCACGACCGACTGCCAGCGCGGCATCGGGTCCCGTTCCGAAGGCTGGCAGCGATCCGCCTGCAGGGGCTGCAACCCATCGATGCCCAGTTCCGTCGCCATGCGCCAGACGAGCTCCACTTCCCTGCGGGGCAGAGCCAGGGCCAGGGTGAGCCATGGCCGGGGGGCCTGGTTCTCTGTGGCGGTGGCCAGAGGCGTGAATGACTCCAGCCAGGCTCCAGGGCCGCAGCGTGCCTGCCAGAGCCCGCCCCGTCCGTCGATCACCGCCACCGGGTCTCCGGCCCGCAGCCGCAGCACCCGGCTCAGGTAATGCTGTTCCTCGCCCTGGAGCGGCAGGCGGTCCTCAGCGCTGTCCCGCCGGCGCAGCCGCTCTGGATCGATCAGCAGCCGGCGCAGCTCCCTGGCCATGGCGCGTTCAGCCCATGGATGGCGAGAAGGGGCTTTCGGGCTCTTCCTCCACCGGCCAGTCGTCCTGCAGTCCACCGATCTGCAGCTCCTCGATTTCGAGGATGTCCCGGTTGAGCCGCTGCAGCGTGTTGATCAGCACGTCGAGGGCCAGAGCGTCACTGGTGCCGAGATCCACCCAGCAGCGCGCCCATGTCTCCCGGTATTCGAGTGGCCCCATGTTGTGCATCAGGGCCGGCAGCGCCTGCTCGGCGCCTTCGCGATCCCAGCTGAGCCAGCTGAGATCGGCTCCGGCTTCATGGGCCTGCAGATTCTCGGCGTTGAAGCCGCCGAGCTTGCCCAGGAAAAACCAGCTGTCGAAGGCTGTCTCCAGATAACCCCGTTCGCCGGCGCCGGGAGGGTGGGGCAGCCGCAGCCAGATCCAGCAATTGAAGGGGTCGATGTCGCGGAAGCAGACCTCCATCGGGTGGGGGGATGCATGGATGGCTGTCTCATGCAATCACGGCCACCTCCAGAGCTCCATGCTGGGGGCATGCTCGAACTGCAGACGCTCAGTTATCACCCCGCCACTGCCCGCCAGCCCTTGCTGCGGGAGATCGGGCTGTGCCTGCACCGCGGCTCTCCCGCACTGATCGCAGGCCGCAGCGGCAGCGGCAAGACGACATTGCTGGAGCTGATCAGCGGCCTGGCTGAGCCCAGCCGGGGCCGGATCCTCTGGGATGGGGAGACCCTCGATGCCCGCCAGCGTCGCTGGCTGTGCGGGCTGGTGTTCCAGTTCCCGGAGCGCCATTTCCTGGGGCTCAGCGTCGCTCAGGAACTGAAGCTGGGGCAGCGGCGGCTGCCGGCGGAGCGGCTCGAGGCCGTGCTGGCTCAGGTGGGACTGGCCGATCTGCCGTTAGGGGAGGC
Organism: Synechococcus sp. ELA057; assembly: GCA_037144195.1. Taxonomy (GTDB): domain Bacteria; phylum Cyanobacteriota; class Cyanobacteriia; order PCC-6307; family Cyanobiaceae; genus Cyanobium. Next base: position 21,204 of record JBAWXG010000007.1, on the reverse strand, counting down.
GCCGGAGCGGCTCAGTGGTGGTCAGCAACGGCGGCTGTCTTTGGCCGTGCAGCTGCTGCGTGATCCGAAGGTGCTGCTTCTCGATGAGCCCACGGCAGGCCTCGACTGGGCGGTGCGCGATGAGGTGCTGGAGCTGCTGGCGCGGCTCGGGCGCGAGCGGCTCCTGATGATCGTCACCCACGAGCCCGAACTGTTCGGCCAGATCGTCACCCAGACCTGGTATCTGGAGCAGGGGCGGCTTCTTACGATGCCTCCAGACAAAGGGGGCTGATGGCCGATCAGTTGCTGCGTGCCACGGCCGCTGGAGGTGGCATCCGACTGGTGGCGATATCCACCACCCAGGCTTTACGGCGTGCGCGCCGCCGCCATGGGCTCTCGTTCCTCACCACCGCCCTGCTCGGCCGGGCGATGACGGCAGCCCTGCTTCTGGCCAGTTCGATGAAGGTCAGTCACGGCCGTGTCAACCTCCGCATCCGCTCCGATGGCCCCCTGCGGGGCCTGATGGTGGATGCCGGTCGCGACGGCAGTGTGCGCGGCTATGTGGGCCAGCCGGATCTGGAGCTGGATCTGGTCACCGATGCCGAGGGGCATCCCCGTTTTGATTTTCGTCGGGCCACCGGCACCGGCTACCTGCATGTGGTGAGGGATCTCGGTGAGGGGGAGCCCTTCAGCAGCACGGTGGAACTGGTGAGTGGAGGTATCGGTGAGGACGTGGCGTCCTACCTGCTCCACTCGGAGCAGACTCCTTCGGCGGTGTTCGTCGGTGAGCGCCTGGATCACTCCGGTGTGATCTGCAGCGGCGGCGTGCTGGTGCAGGTGCTGCCCAAAGCGGCCCAGGAGCCGGCACTGGTGGCCCTGCTGGAGGACCGGTGCCGCGAGATCACGGCCTTCAGCGACCGGCTCGCTGCCTGTGGCGAGAGGCTGGAGGATCTGCTGCGGGATGTGTTCCCCGATCTCGATCCGAAGCCCCTTGAGGATGCAGAGGCGGTGACCCCGGTGCTGTTCCGCTGCCCCTGCAGCCGCAGCCGCAGCGTCGGTGCCCTCAAGCTGCTCGGGCGCGATGAACTCAGCGCCATGCTGCGCGAGGACGGACATGCCGAACTCACCTGCCACTTCTGCAACGAGATCTACCGGGTGGAGGGTTCCGAGCTTGAGGAGCTGATCAACGAGCTTGCCCCCACGGCGGCTTAGAACCGCGACCGCCCCGTTGTCCATGGATCGTCAAACGCAACCGCCGCTGCGGGAGCAGGCCCTCGAGTGGGTCGTTCTGGTGACGCTGTATCTGCTGCAGGTTTTCACGGCGGAGATGCTGCGAGCCGCGATCAATCACGGTCATGAGGGCCCAGGCCTGAACCGCATGGTGAGTCAGATTCTGATGCTGTTGGCGGATCATCTGCATCCCGCTGCAATGCAGATCTTCGGCCTTTGGCTGGGTGTGATGGCTCTCTTCCTGATCGGACGCAGACGACTGCCGCGATGGGCTTTTGATGGGCCTGGGCTGTGGTTCACGATCCGGCTCATGCTTGAATTCTTTACCATCAATGCCCTGATCTTCAGGCCCAGCATTGTGACGCCACAAGTGCTTCTGGCTCAGATCGTCATCTATCTCCCCTACTTCATCATCGCCTGGGGCTGGATCTTTCAACGGCTCGATTGGGTGCCTGGTCGGCCAGGTTCGGTGCTGCTGCTGAGCGATGTTCACCCGGATCAGCCGATCAGCCGCTTCGATTATTTTCACTCGGCCATCAACATGCTGCTCAACAAGGGCAAGCAGACGATCTCAGGGGTCAACCGTACGGGCAGGCTGGCGGTGTTGACCTACATGGGCATGCTTCTGGCTCTGTACGCCGTGGCACTGGCCCGCATCCTTCAGTTGTCCCGCTCGGTGATCTGAGCCGATCGCTTCTGCTCACGGACAGTCGCCGTGTCCTTGCCCTCAGGCGATCAGCAGGGCGCCGAGCAACAGGAGCAGCAGCGGCGGCAGACCCATCACCTGCAGCGGTCCCAGAGGGATCGCTGGGGACAGGCTGGGACCGATCGCCTGCAGCAGCAGGCTGCCGATCAGCAGACCCAGGCCGAGCAGCGCGAAGCTCCAGCCCAGTGCCGCCAGGAAGCGGCCGTTGCGGCGTTGCAGATTGAGCAGGGTGATCAGTGTCGCCAGGGACAGCAGCAGTTCCGCTGGTGGAGCGGGCAGCAGCAGCAGCAGTGCCAGCAGGCCGCCGATGCCGATCAGCGGGAACCAGAGCTCACGGCCGCTGGCGCTCTGAAGGCCGGGCAGGCTGAATCGGGGTGCGCTGATGCCTTGGCCGCTGAACTTGGGGAAGCGGGGCAAGGGCAGTGCTGCGGGCTTGCTGGGCTGGCTCAGGCTGCTCTGCTCGCGCTGGGAGGCGCTGCGAGCGGCAGTGCTCACCCGACCTTGCTGACGTTCCCGCAGCCTGTTCATCAGGATGGCGTCGTAGGCGGCCTCCACCCGTGAGCGCGCCATCGGGTCGTCGTCCAGTCCAGCGAGGCGCGACTGGCGTGCGCTCTGCACCTCATCGAAGGTCGCCTCGACACCGATGCCGAGCAGCTGGTAAGGATCCGACGCTTCAGCCTGAGGCTGCCGGGCCGGATCGGAGGCGGGATCGTTGCCTTGGTTCATGCCCCTGAGCGTACCGAGGCTCGCCTTAAAACAGAGGATCGCTGCGACGGAATCCAGCCTCCTGCTGCAGCTGACGACGACAGGCTTCGGCCTCTGCAGCAGGTAGACGCTGGCGGCGCTTGAGCAGCGGCATCTGGGGTGGCAGATGGCTGCCCTCGCGAACCTCGACCAGGGAAAGGTCTCCAGGGTTTCTGCAGGGGAGGAAACGGACGTAATCGCAACCCCCATCGCTGCGGGGACGCACCAGCCAGAGAGGATCGGGAGCAGGAGCCATCACGGGCATCAGGCGCTGCGGCGTGACGAAATGTTGCTGACATTGTGTCTCGTTCTGCCAGCCGTCGTGGCCAGGCCCTCGCAGCCGGACCGGCTCAGAGCGCGATCGGTTCGACCCCGCTGACCACCGGCGCCACCGCACTCAGCTCCAGTTCGGAATGCTCCTCGAGCAGCTGGTTGAGGTTCCAGTCATTGCGGAACAGCAGCACGGGCCGATCCCAGCAGTCCCGCACGATGCGGCAGTTGAACAGTCGCCCCACCCGCTCCACCGCCGGCCAGCCACCGCTGACCCAGCGGGCGAGGCTGAATTCCATCGGCTCGAGCCTGGTCTTGACGCCGTATTCGTTCTCCAGTCGGTACTGCACCACCTCCAGCTGCAGCTGCCCCACTGCAGCCAGGATCGGGTCGCGTTTGCTGGCATCGGTGTCGTACAGAACCTGCACGGCTCCCTCCTCCCTCAGCTCGTTGACACCTTTGCGGAAGCTCTTGAAAGCCGAGGGATTCGGATTGCGCAGCCAGGCAAAGATCTCCGGACTGAAACAGGGAATGCCCTCGTATTCAACCTTGGGCCCCAGATACAGGGTGTCTCCAATAGCGAACATCCCCGGGTTGTTGAGACCGATCACATCTCCGGGGTAGGCATCCTCCACCACTTCCCGATCCTGACCGAACAGCTTCTGGGGTCGCGACAGCCGGATCGTCTTTCCAGTGCGGGCATGGCGCACGTTCATGTCCTTCTCAAACCGGCCGGAGCAGATCCTCACGAAGGCCACGCGATCGCGATGACGTGGATCCATGTTGGCCTGCAGTTTGAAGACAAAACCGCTGAATTCTGGCCGCTGAGGATCGATCAGCCCCTCGGCGGTGCCGCGTGCCGTGGGGGGCTGGGCCAGATCGAGGAAAGCATCGAGAAAGGGGCGAACTCCGAAATTCGTCATCGCCGAGCCGAAGAACACCGGACTGAGGTCCCCAGCGTGCACCGCCTCCAGATCCAGCTCGGCTCCGGCCCCCTCGAGCAGCTCGAGTTCCTCGAGGGCCTGATCCAGCAGCTCGCTCTCCACAGCGTTGGCGTTTCTGGCGGCATCGATGCTGAGCCGTTGCTCCTCGCTCTGTCGGCCCCGCTCAGCCCGCTGAAACAGGATCACCTCGCGCCGCCTGCGATCGATCACCCCGCGGAAGCGATCGCCGCTGCCGATGGGCCAGTTCACCGGCCAGCAGCTCAGCCCCAGCTCTTTCTCGATCTCATCAATCAGTTCCAGGGGGTCTCGCCCCGGCCTGTCCATCTTGTTGATGAAGGTGAAGATCGGAATCCGGCGCATGCGGCACACCTCGAACAGCTTCCGGGTCTGAGGTTCAAGGCCCTTCGCCGCGTCTTCGAGCATCACCGCATTGTCCGCAGCCGCCAGGGTGCGATAGGTGTCTTCGGAGAAGTCCTGGTGGCCGGGGGTATCCAGCAGGTTGATCGTGTTGGCGCCGTAGTCGAACTGCAGCACGGTGGAGGTGATGGAGATCCCCCGCTGCTTCTCCAGTTCCATCCAGTCGGAGGTGACCTTGCGCTGCTCACCCTTGGCCTTCACGGCTCCGGCCTGCTGAATCGCGCCGCCGTAGAGCAGCAGCTTCTCCGTCAGCGTGGTCTTGCCGGCATCCGGGTGGGAGATGATCGCGAAATTGCGCCGCCGGGCGATGGCGCTGGCCAGAGCGGCATGCTCCTCCGTCCGCGAAGCACCGGAGCCTGGATCGCTCGTCACGGTCACGGCTGAGGTTGTCCCGCCGCTCCCGGCGCTGCGTTGAGGGGTATCACTGCTCATCGCTCCAGCCTGCCAGCCAGTGGATCCCTCGCTCCGGTTGCGCTCTGCACGGGCTGGTTCAGGGCAGCAGCCCGCTCACATCCAGGTAGCGGTCGTCCCGGGCCTCCACCCGCAGACCCTCCAGGCCCGCCCGAGCCAGCTGCGCCTCCACTTCTGCCGGCCGATACGCGGCCGCCAGGGAGTGGCGGAAGTCACGGCGCAGCAGATCCGGGGCCTGGCCGGCGTAGCGCTGCACAAGCGACTCCTGCCCGGCGCGGTCATGGGGACGCCGCAGGTCGCGGATCAGCACCAGGGCACCGGGAGCACCCAGGAGGCGCAGGCTGCTCCACAGGGCTGCCGGATCCTGCAGATGGTGCAACAGGCTGTTGCTCACCAGCAGGTCGAAGGGTGGCTGGAGCGCCGCGGGCAGCCCCTCGAAGGCCGACGCCGTCAGCGGCAGCCGTGCCTGATGGACATGCAGTGCCTCCGCTGTCTCCGGTTGCGACCGCTGCCGCTCGCGGGCCAGCCGCACCATGGCCAGCGCCCCGTCGATCGCCAGCAGCGGTGTGCCTGGCAGGGCCGCTGCCAGGGGGAAGCTGATGTTCCCGGGGCCGCAACCCAGGTCGAGGATGCGGCGCGGAACCATCTGCGCCTCGCTCAGGCTGGCGAGGATGGCGGCCACGAACGCCTGATCGCTGGCGGCGAAATCGGCCTCGGCGTACTGCCGGGCCTGTTCGACGTCATCCATCAGCTCCGGTTCCGGCGTGCGCTCCAACATTCGGGTCCGCGGGTCCGCTGCAGATCCGAACGCTACGGCGCTCCGCCGGCTACCTCCTGCCGCTCTGCCACCCCTGGTGGAGCAGGTTCCGGCCGGCCACCAGGGGTGGTGGCGGTGCGTCCCGCCAGCGGTTACCTTTGGCGCCCTGACGTCCGATTGCCGTGACCCTCGCCCCCTCACGTTCCGAGCTCCACCAGGGTGATCGTGAGCAGGGGGGAGGGCCGCAAACGCCAGCGGCCGATGTCACGGAGACGGTCGCCCCCGCCCTGGAGAGCGCCGATTTTCCGGCTGTGGCACCCGCAGCCAATCCGGTCTTCTACCGCACCTACAGCCGCAAGACCCCAAGCGGTCGCGAGAGCTGGCATGAGGTCTGCGAGCGCAGCCTCTCCGGTCTGCGCCGGCTCGGCCATCTCAACGACGAGGAGCTCGAGCTGATGCGCCGCATGCAGCGCCAGCAGAAGGCCCTTCCCTCCGGACGCTGGCTCTGGATTGGTGGCACCGAGTGGATCGAGAATCCCGCCAATTTCTCCGGCGCCTACAACTGCACCTCCACCAATCTGGTGGACTGGGAGGCCTTCGCCCTGATGATGGATCTGGCGATGATGGGTTGCGGCACTGGCGCCATCATCGAACCCCGCCTGATTGAGCGGTTGCCGCTGGTCCGCAACAGGCTGGATGTGCGGGTTGTGCGCGATATCGGCAGCGTCGAGGCCCATGAGCGTCAGCAGCACACCTCCCATACGGTGGAGGGCCAGACGGTGCAGATCCGGGTCGGCGATACCCGTCAGGGCTGGGTTCAGAGCTATCGCCTGCTGCTTGAACTCTGCAGCGATCCGCGTTTTGAGGGTCCGGTGCAGGTTGCCGTCGATCTCGGCCATGTGCGCCCGGTGGGCGAAAAGCTGCGTGGCTTCGGCGGCGTGGCCAACCCCGTCAAGCTGCGGGATCTCTATGGCCGCGTCGCCCAGATCCTCTCCTGCGCCCAGGGCAGGCAGCTCACCTCGGTTGAGTGTTGCCTGTTGATCGATGAGGCGGCCGTCACGATCGTCGCCGGCAACATCCGCCGCAGTGCAGGCATGCGCCAGTTCGATGCCGATGATGCCGCCGCTGCAAGGGCCAAGGACAATCTCTGGCAACAGGATGAAGAGGGCAACTGGCGCATCGATCCGGAGCGCGATTCGTTGCGGATGGCGAATCACACCCGGGTTTTTCACCGTCGTCCCAGCCGCCAGGTGGTGCTTGATGCGGTGATCAAGCAGTTCCATTCCGGCGAAGGCGCGATCCAGTTCGCCCCTGAATCCATCGCTCGCGCCAATGCTGATCTGCTGCCCACCCAGGCATTGCGGGAGACCTTCATCAGCCTCTACTGCGACGACGGTCGTGATGCTGCAGCCCGCATGCTGCAGCAGCATCAGCCTGGGATCAGCCCTGAGGAGCTGGAGCACCGCCTCGGGCGCTATGGCCTCAATCCCTGTGGAGAGATCATCGGAGCCGATTTCCACTGCAACCTCGCCGAGGTGCATCTCAACCTGATCGATCCGGATGATGAGCAGGATCAACGGGATGCCTTCCGAGCTGCTGCGCTGTCAGTGGCTTGTCTGCTCAACCATCGCTTTGGCGTCGACCGCTACCGCCAGAGCCGCGAATGGGATCCCATCGTGGGTGTCAGCTTCACCGGCCTGTTCGACTTCTTCGTGCATGCTTTTGGCACTCCCTGGTTGCAATGGTGGGAGGCTGGGCGTCCCGACAGCGAAGAAGGCCGGGCATTCCGCGCCAAGGAGGCCAGTTATCTGAGCCGCTGGAAGCAGATCGTTCATGATGCCGTCGGCACCTATTGCGATCAGCACGATCTGCGTCGTCCCAATCGCTGCACCACCGTGCAGCCTGCGGGCACCAAGAGTCTGCTGACCGGTGCCTCACCCGGTTGGCATCCTCCCAAGGCTCAGCGTTTCATCCGCCGGATCACCTTCCGCAAAAATGACCCCGTCGCCATGGCCTGCATGGACTATGGCTATCCGATCGTGCCTTCCCAATCGGATAAGGATGAGCAAGGACGCCTGCTGGATGATCCGTTTGATCCGCGCTGCACCGAATGGCTTGTGGAGATTCCGACGGAAGTGAGCTGGGCCAATCTGCCGGGTGCTGATCAGGTTGAAATCAATCAATTCACGGCACTGTCGCAATTTGATTTTTACATGCAGGTTCAGAAGCACTACACAGCCCATAACACCTCTGCCACGGTTGAATTCCGTGAGCATGAGATTGAGCCGCTTGCAGATAAAATTTACGAGGCCATTGAAAATGGTGATGGTTACATCTCTGCGGCACTTCTGGCTCGTTTTGATGCCAATGCCACTTTCCCCCGCCTGCCTTTTGAGCCGATTGACCACAGCACCTATCTGAGGCTTCAGGCCGAAGTCCTGCAGCGTCGCAGCTGTGAGGATTTCTTCTCAGCGCTTCGCCGTTATGACGGGGGTGAACTGTTGGAAGCCGGCCCTGCTGGGTGTGATTCGGATAAGTGCCTGCTGCCACTGGCTGCGCCTGCTGGCGGAGCTACCACATAACAGTTTCTGCCTCGCCGTTTGGCCAGGTAGAGAGCTTCATCAGCACGACGGAAGGTGTCCGCATAGGTTTCACCTTCCTCGTGCTCGGCCAATCCCATGCTGACGGTGATGGTCACATCCTGATCGTCGTGTTTTAGGGTCGTGCCACGAACGGTTTGGAGCAGTCGACCCACGATCGGTTCAGCTTCAATGATTCCAGCCCCGTTGAGTAAGCCCAGAAATTCTTCTCCACCCCAGCGTGAGCAGGCATCACTTCCTCGCAAGGATCGGCGCAATACTGAAGCAAGTTCAATCAACATTTGATCGCCAAAGTCATGCCCGTATGTATCATTGATGTTTTTGAAGTGATCAGCATCAATGACTACCAATGAATAGGTAGTGCCTGTTTCTGCATGCAAATCGTCGGCCCTGCGGCAATAGTCAATCATCAAGCGACGATTGGCAATGCCAGTCAGAAGGTCATGCGTCGACGCTTCGCGCAGGGCCTCGTTGAGATCCTTAAGCATCGACTGGTATCGATCTGAAATGCGAAGAACGCGCTCCAGTAGATTGATCTGCCGGTCATAGCGTTTGGCAAGCATATTGACTCTTTCTCTGGCAGCTCGTTGGTAGCGATCAGAAATATCAGTTACCTTTTCTAGTCTTGCAATCTGCCAAAACATGGCATCCCAGAGATCCGACAATGCTTCTCTGAGAGGGTGTTCTGCGTATTGTTCGTCATTCAGCAACTCTTGTATATGCCGCTCAAGATGTTCGTCAAATTTTCTGGCGGGAGGCATTTTATGATCCCACAGAAATTATGTCAAACTGGAAAGTATAATCCTCTTTGAACTCTTCTCCCAGCTCCGAGGCGCGAGGATTGCGCTTGTCATATTGCCATAAGACGCGAATCTCCTTGCCGTTGTCATGTGCATCCTGCATGATATCGAAAATATCGATCATGGCGCGAATGCTGCTCGTGTTCAAGTAGCTCAGCTGAAGCTCCAGTAGCAGTGGTTCTGACTTGGCAGAAAGATAGGCTTCCGTCCATGCCACGAGCTGGCTGAAGAATTCATAGGTGTTCTCAGGATAGGATTCACCAGTCATCTGGATCAGTCCTTTCTGCCAATCAGTCCTTACGCAGGGACTGAATTGTGTCGCCTCGATGCTGAGGTCATTTTGTAGGCTGTCAGTCATGATACTCAGATGATTGCACGCAGACTGAAAAAGACCTTTCCCGTCGGGCCGGGATCCAATTTAGCCTCCAGCGGGACGCTGGCCTTGCGAGCCATTTCAATCAAGCCAAGGCCTGCCCCACTGGCTCTCCCATCTTCGCGTGGCATGCGCAGCTGCTGTTTGTAGAGCGCTTTTAGATCGGCTTTGCTTAAGGGGCTTAATTCTTCAATCTTTTTGACCAGCGCTTCGCCATCGGAAGTCTCTACGAGATTCCCGGCTGAGACGGAGTAGTGACCATCTTCCACCTCGGCAATCACCACAGTAGCGGCTGCCTCGAAGTCACTATACCCTTTTTGGGCAGCATAATGCCTGATATTTTGACTCATCTCGATATAGACACTAAAGACATCTACCGCAGCTGTCTGATGTGACTGTGTTGATTCAATGTGATCCTTCAGTGCGATCCCAATCTCTCCAATCAATGTTCTTGAAATTGGCCCGTTAAAGCAGATTAAAATCCGTTCGCCGCTAAAAAACTCGCGTAGCGCAAATAGGTTTTTGCTTGGAATGCTCATGATGGGTGCTGTGATCAGTCAAATCGAAATGAGAGAATCGTGATGTCATCGCGTTGCGGGTGGTTTCCGCGGAAACGAGCAAGCGACTCTGAAAAGGCTTGCCGTTGATCGGCGAGCGGTTTGCGGGCGTTCTCGGTCAGCCATTCAATGAATCGTTGACTTCCGATCGCATAGCCATACTCGCCACCAGATTGATCGAGGTACCCATCCGTTGTCAGATAATAGGTGAAGCCTGGTAGGAGTTCAAGATCGTGGTCGATGTAATTTCCCTTTCTCCTGTCGCAGATGGCTCGGTTTTCCCCAGAAATCCAATCGATTGCCTGGCCATCGCTCCAGTAGAGCGAAATGCGAGCGCCGGCAAACCTCAGACGCCTGTTTTCAAAATCAAGCACCACCAATCCCATGTCCATGCTTGTGGCAATCGAACGGGATTGCTGATCGTCGATGACGAGACTCCTCAGGGTGGAATCAAGGCTTCTCAGCAACTGTGCCGGTGAACTGATTCCCACCTCCTGGATTGACCGGTCCACGCCTGCTCGCGCCATCATGGTCATCATGGCTCCAGGCACGCCGTGACCGGCGCAATCAGCAACTCCGGTAAGACACACGTTCTGCTCACGATGGAAGAGGTAATAATCGCCACCAACAATATCTTTGGGCTCCCAAAGAACAAAATACTGATCCGCAAAAATATCGCTGAGTTGGCGATCGGGAAGTATCGATTTCTGCAGAAGTCCCGCGTAACGAATCGAGTCTTCAATCTGTTTGTTGGCCTTGCGTAGTTGCTGATTGCCGATGTCAAGTTCTTGATGGGCTCGGCGCATCTCAAGCAGCAGTTGGTTGAACGCTCTTGCTAATTTTGAAATCTCATCTTCGATCTGGCTTGCAGTTAGTAGGGAGTCCGATTTTTGATGTTGGATTGTATTTATTTGTTTCACAAGATGGATCAAGGGGTCGACGACTCGACGCTCAATGATGAAGAATGAAATCGCCGCCAGGACTCCCAGGAGCACGGTCAGCCCGAAGACGACCATGCCTCCTTGCTGGTAATTATTCCCATTGACTGCATGCCATGATGTGGCAATCAGATAGGAGATAACGGCAATATTGATAAATGTGATCAGGCTGAATGAGGTGCGTATGGAAAGCTGCCCTCGCTGTTTTGCCAACCAGCTCCACGTTTTCGACCGGCTGGGCCGCCTCGCTTCGCCAGGCTCGCTCGCCGTTCTCCGCTCTTTGGCTCTGGTCCTGTTCTGGCTCATTGCTGGGACTGGAGTCGAGGCAACGGATCGCTCGCTTTCCGGCGTTGTTCCGGTGTGAAGCTTGCCTGTTTGGATTTGTCTGAACCCTAGGTCGTCTCTGGGGTTCCTGCCCGATCGCTATCGCGCCCGTGGTCATGCCGCCGTTTCTGGCGGATTTCAATGTGAGTCTCTTTCTTTTTTGGCAAGATCTGCCGGGCTGCCCGGTCGTGGCTGTTGATGGGCGTTGCGGGCTGGGTCATGTGATCATGGGAATGAGGCTCTGGATCAGGGCGTCTTTTGGGAGAGGTGGTCGAGTGGTTGATGGCTCCGGTCTTGAAAACCGGCGACCCGCAAGGGTCCGTGGGTTCGAATCCCACCCTCTCCGTTGAACCCTTCAGCTGGCTCATGTCCAGCTGATGGCTGGCTCTTGTCTGCGGTGATCAGCGCCACGTCCCTGGCTGGGCCTGCATCAGCCTTGGCGGCTGACGTCAGCGCCGAACCTCAAACCAATCCTCGCCCGTCGGCGAGATGCGGGTGCTGCTGACACTGCTCACCTTGGCCTCCCTGGGCCCGTGCTCGCACCACAGCTGTAACTCCACGAGTTGCTGAATCGGGCCTTCAGCCTCCACCTCCACAGAGCCATCGCCGCGGTTGCGCACCCAGCCGCTGAGACCCAGCTCCTCCGCCCTGCGCAGGCAACACAGGCGGTAGCCCACGCCCTGCACCCTGCCTCGCACCATCAGGCGCCAGCGCTCCTGATTGGGCGCGGGCCTTGGCTCGCCAGGTTGGAGATAACGCCGCTCTGCTGCAGCGGCACGGCGCTGGCGGACGCGGCGGCCAACCTCCGGGGAATCACCGGGCATCCAGCCCAGTGGAGATGCAGCCAGCTGGCGTGCAATGTGCTGGTTGTCCATCCTTCGACTCTCGTTTCACAGCCCCAGCCTTCAAGCTGCCACAGGCGCCCGGCCCCTGTCATTAAGTCTTTTTCTCTACTCGCGGCCATGTTCAGCGGCTCCAGTTGCCAGCGGTGGAACTCGTGCCCCACCACCAGGTCGCCCTGGCGCATCACCAATCCGTCCGTGCAGGCCGTCGCCGTTCTGTAGCCCAGGCTCAGGGCGCCGCGTCTGGCGGTGAAGGGCAGCACACCAGCCATGGCGTGGGGGGTCTCCTCCTGATCCAGAAGCTGCTGTCCCAGCAGCAGCAGGCCACCGCATTCCGCCACGATCGGCAGGCCGGCGGCGGCCGCCTGCCGCAGTTCTCCAAGGCTGCGCCGGCTGGAGGCCAGCTGGCGGGCATGCAGTTCCGGGTAGCCCCCAGGCAGCAGCACGGCTCTGCATCCCTCCGGCAGCGGGTCATCCGCCAGAGGGCTCCAGGCCACGGGAGCGAGCCCCACGGCGCGGAGGAGTTCGTCGGCCTCCGGGTAACGGAAATGAAAGGCCTGATCGCTGGCGATGGCGATCGGCAACGCCTGCTCTGTCTCCCATCCCTTCGCAGCAACCTCCCTCGCGGGGGTGCTCAGCTTGCCCTCGGCAGTGGTTGCCTGCCCCAGCAGCCAGCGGATTGGATCGTCCCTGCACTCCTGGTCGGGGGTTGGCGGTTCAAGCAGGGGCCACAGCTGTTCCAGAGCCAGATGCCGCTGCGCCAGCTCGGCCCAGCGCTGCTGACGTTCCGCCAGATCCGCCAGTTCCGATGCAGGCAGCAGGCCCAGGTGGCGGGAGGGCAGCTCGAGGGCCGGATCGGGCGGCAAGGCCCCCAGCAGCGGTACATCGATCGCTTCGAGGGCTTCCTTCAGCAGGGCCCGGTGCCGCTCCCCCGCCACACGGTTCAGCACCACGCCGGCCAGGTGGATCCTTGGTGGTCCATGGTCGCGGAAGCCCCGCACCAGGGCCGCCAGCGATCCCGCCTGCCTGGAGGCCTCCACCACCAGCACCACCGGCAGCTGCAGCAACGCGGCGATGGCGGCCGTGCTGCCCTCGCTGCCGGGGCCACGCCCATCGAACAGACCCATCACCCCTTCGACAAGCACCCGCTGCGCCCGCCCCCCATGCCAGTGGAAGCTGCGATCCACCCACTCCTCACCGCACAGCAGTGGATCGAGATTGCGGCAGCTGCGTCCGGCAACCGCTGTGAGCAGCTGGGGGTCGAGATAATCCGGCCCTACCTTGAACGGCTGCAGCGTCTGGCCCCGCTTGCGGGCCAGGGCGCTCAGGCAGAGGCTGAGCAGGGTTTTGCCGCTGCCGCTGCATGGCGCGGCGATCACACAGGCCAAGGGATCAGCCTGGAAGCAGCTCGAGCGCCAGCGGTGCCGCCGCCGCCAGCAGTGGATTGGTGGTGTCGTGCCCGCCGCCGAGCAGCCGTGCCAGCTCCATTTCCTCCTTCTCCTCGGGCAGGGGGACCACCTCCTCGATCAGCTGCATCGCCGCCATGCCGCCGGATTCCAGCCGCATGCAGCCCCCCGATTCGGAGCAGAGGATCACACACAGGGCAGCCCCCTCCGGTGGTCTGCAGATCAGCCGCAGACCGACGATGGCACCGGGGTGGGCCTTGGGGTGGCCCATCGGCACCTGCATCAGCTGAAAGGGCACGGTGGCGCCGTCATTGCGCTGGAACTCGGCGCTGATGCCTCCCTCGCCATGCTCGCGGCTGGACACCAGATGCCAGCCCAGCCGATCGGCCAGCCAGGCTGCCAGCAGCAGGCCCTTGACCGGATTGTCTCCTTCGACATCGATGTCGAGCTGGGCCACATGGGCCAGGGCATCCCGGCGCGATGGCGGGTCGAACACCATCGCCAGGGATTCCCGCCAGCTGCGCAGGCGCATCCAGTTGAGATCGTTCACGGCCTGGCCGGCCTGGATCCGGTCCACCAGCACGCTGAGGCAGCGGCGGGGTCGGCCCAGGGAGGAGTCGACCACCAGCCGCCGCGTGGGCGGGGCCAGGGCTGTGAGCATGTCTTCGGGTTCATCGAGGCTGCTGTTCCACCAGACCCAGCAGGGAAGGTCGTCGCCCACCAGCGGCTGGATCAGCGACAGGCCCTGCTGGATCGCCCCCATGCCGCCGCGGAGCACCACGGCATCACCACAGGCACCCGCGGTGGTCAGGCGCTCCTCCGAAAGGGGACAGAAGGCGGCCACCCGCGTTTCCAGAGGCTGGTCCTCCTGCAGGGTCGGAGCCAGGGTGATCAGCCGCCGCGGCATGTGGGCGCTGATGGCGCTGTCGACGAACTCCCCGCGCAGATCTTCGGCGCTGTGATGGCCGCTCAGACCGCCCAGCTTCCAGGCCAGGCGCGGATCCATCGGAGCGGTGCTGAAGGGGAGGTTGCATTCGACCAGTGCCGCGCGCGCTGCCTCCAGCACGTCATCACGGTCGAGGCCACGGATCGGCCCGTCAACGCGGCCGAGCCGCACGAGCTGCTGTTCCAGCCAGGAGGGTTCCCACACGATCAGCGTGAAGGTCGCTGCGCCGGTGGATCCATCCAGCTCCTGGCTCCAGAGGCGTTCCAGATAGGGGCTGACCTCCGCGGGAGGCACATCCAGAGGAGCTGCAAGGGTGAGCTGGGCAGGCATGGCGTGGAGTGCGGGGAGAGAGTGAGCTGACGGGCAGGTTCAGGACGGCGGACGCCGACGGCTTCAGGGGCGGCGCCAGGCGAGGTTGTCTTCGGCGAGCAGGTTGTCGGCGGCGGCCGGGCCCCAGGTGCGGGCCTCGTAGGGATGCACGGGCAACTGCCAGGGGGCTTCCTCAATCAGCTGCAGCAGAGGGGTGTAGAGGCGCCAGGCTGCCTCCACTTCGTCGCTGCGGGTGTAGAGGGTGGGGTCGCCCAGCATCGCGTCGGCCAGCAGGCGCACGTACCCCTCATCGGAGGGTTCCCCGAAGGATTCGTCGTAGGAGAAGGCCATATCCACGGGCCGGCTGCGCATGCCGGATCCAGGTGCCTTGACTTCGAAGCGGATCTCGGCGCCTTCGTCAGGTTGGATGCGCAGGATCAGCTGGTTGGGGGTGGGAGCACCGCCGGCGGCATCGAACAGATGCACCGGCGCTTCGCGGAAGGTGAGCACCACCTCGCTGAGGCGCTTGGGCAGGCGCTTGCCGGTGCGGAGATAGAAAGGCACCCCCTGCCAGCGCCAGTTGTTGATGAACAGCTTCATCGCGACATAGGTCTCGGTGGTGCTGTTGGGGTTGACCCCGGGTTCCTCCCGGTATCCGGCCATGGGGTTGGCGGAGCTGCCACCGCTGCCGTACTGGCCGCGCACGCAGCATTTCCAGGGCTCCTCTTCATCGGCGAGCTTCGCTGCCTGCAGCACCTTGGCCTTCTCATTGCGGATCGCCTCGGCGTCGAAGCGGCCGGGCGGCTCCATCGCCGTGAGCGCCAGGATCTGGGTGAGGTGGTTCTGCACCATGTCGCGCAGGGCGCCGGAGCTTTCGTAATACCCGGCCCGCTCCTCGACTCCCACCGTCTCGGCGGCTGTGATCTGGACGTTGGCGATGTAGTTGCGGTTCCAGATCGGCTCGAAGATGGTGTTGGCGAACCGCATCACCAGGATGTTCTGGACCGTTTCCTTGCCCAGGTAGTGGTCGATGCGGAAGACCTGGCTTTCCTTGGCGCAGGCCTGCACCACCTTGTTGAGCGACTGGGCGCTGGCGTAGTCGCGGCCGAACGGTTTCTCGATCACCACCCGGCTGCGCTCCGGATCGGCCAGCAGGCCGGCACCGGCCAGGGCTCTGCAGCCGCTGCCGTAGAACTCCGGCGAAACGGACAGGTAGAAGGTGCGGTTGCCCCGGGTGGCCCGCAGGCGGTCGATGCCATCGAGGCGGGTGGCCAGGCGCACCAGGTGATCGCTCTGCTGCAGGTCGACAGACTCGTAGAAGAGGCCCTGGCTGAACTGTTCCCAGGCACTGGGATGCTCGGCGATGTCAGCGGCGAGGGCTTCGGCCATCTTCTGGCGGAACTCCTCATCGCTCCAGGGGCGTCGGGCGCAGCCCAGCACGGCGAATTCGCTGGGGAGTCGCCGTTGTCGGAACAGCTCGAACAGAGCCGGCACCAGCTTGCGGTGGGTGAGATCACCACTGGCACCGAAGATCACGATGCACTGGGGTGAAATCACCCGCTCCTGGCGCAGACCGACCCGCAGCGGATTGGTGAGCAGGGAGGGCATGGGAGGGCGAACCTGGTGACCCTGGTTTAACGACGCTCGCCGGGCTTGGCTGCCTCCTGTGCGCAGGTCCGCGAATCCGAGGTGTCGCGGACGACCTTGGCTCGGTACCAGAACAGCGAAAAGGCCCGCCGTGGCGGGCCTTTGTGGTCCTGTTCGGGGCTGCAGAGACTCAGTAGGTCTCCACGTGCCAGCGCTCGGCCTTCTTGAGCTGGGGTCGCAGCTCGGCCCAGTCGAGGCCCTTGGCGGCGGCGGCGGCGGTCATGGCCTCGTCGATGCCGGGCTCCATGCCCCGCAGGCCACACATGTAGACGTGGGTCTTGGGATTCTCGATCCAGGAGAAGATCTCGTCGGCATTCTCCAGAACCCGATCCTGGATGTACATGCGGCCGCCCTTGGCGTTCTGCTGTTCCCGGCTGATCGCCTTGGTGTAACGGAAGTTGTCGGGGTATTGGCTCTGATAGCCCTCGAAGTCGGCGTCGTAGAGGAGGTTGGCCGTGGTGGGAACACCCATGATCAGCCAGGCCTTGCCTCGGAAGTGCCAGCCATTCTTGTCGCGCTCGGCAGTCTCGAACATGCGGCGCAGGTAGGTGCGCATCGGCGCGATGCCCGTGCCGGTGGCCAGCATGATCACGTTGGCGTCCTCGTCCTCGGGGAGCAGCATCTCCTTGCCGACAGGACCGGTGATCTTCACCTTGGCGCCTGGCTCGATGTCGCAGAGGAAGGTGGAGCAGACACCGTTGATCGTTTCACCATCCTTTTCGTACTGCAGCTGGCGCACGCAGAGGGAGACGGTGTTGTCAGCCAGGTCGTCGCCGTGGCGGGTGCTGGCGATGGAATAAAGGCGAAGCTTGTGGGGCTTGCCGTTGGCATCGGTGCCGTCGGGGATGATGCCGATGCTCTGACCCTCCATATAGGCCAGATGGGGGTCACCACCGGAGAGGTCAAAGGTGATGTGGTTCACCCGACCGATTGCCCCTTCCGCCAGAAGGCTGTAATTCCCGGTGACGGTGCCGATGAAGGGATCCTTCGGTTTGTACAGGTTGACCGGCACGTTGGCGTGGCTCACGGCGGGGGGGTGCGAAGGACGGGAGGGTTGGCTGGAGGCCTGGGATTCGGGCTGGGCCGCGGGGGCTTCGACGCTGGTGGCAGCGGGTAGGGAAGCGTCGCCGGCACCACTGCCGTCACCATTGATGGACACGATGCGACCACCCTGGAGCGCAATCGTCTGCATCAATGACTGCAGTTGGCCGAACGGCACGGTGAAGGCGCGCTGGCTCCTGCGCTGGCGACCCACCCCGAGAGCCTCAACCACCACCGTGAACATGCGGCCGTCGGAGCTGGTGGCATTTCCGGTGGTGACTCGCATGGGGTTGGCAGCCTCAAAAGCGCGCCGATCATAGGGACCACCCCGTTGGGAGGTCCCACGCCCTGGAATGGAGCGTTGCCGGTCCAATCCGGTTAAGTTGTCTGCACGACAAGACTCTGTTTCCAGAACGCTGTCGTTGACTGCCGGACCGGCCTCGCCGGGGGACCTCCCAGTTCCCGAATCGTCAGAGCCAGTCGCCTTCGCGCAACCCGTCTCTCGTCATCCCGTCCACGTCAAGTCCACGTCCACACGTCCACGTCCACACGTCCAGCATGGTCCTGGTGCAGCCACTTGCCCGTGTTCGCCAAGGCGCAGCCTCCGGGTCCGTGCCTTCTCTGAATCCACGGCTGACAGCCAGCTGCAGTCTCGACACGATTCAGCAGGAGATGGAGCGATTGCCTGCCGGCATGCGTCGTCTGGCTGTTCAGCTGCGTCTGGCGGTTGATGCTCAGTGGGTCTGGGCCGTCCTCACCGACTACGACAATCTGCATCGCTTCATCCCCAACCTGGCGAGCTCCCGGCAGATCTGGCGTCGCTCCAATCTCGTCGCCGTGGAGCAGATGGGCACCCAGCAGTTCTGCGGTCTGCGTTTCAGTGCCCGGGTGACCCTTGAGCTCGAGGAGGATCGTCCAGCCGGCCTGCTGGCGTTCCGGATGCTCGATGGAGATTTCCGTTGCTTCCAGGGTGCCTGGATGGTGGGTTCTGATGCCACCAGCAGCTGGATCCTCTACGACCTCACCGTGCAGGGCAAGCCGGGCATGCCGATCGGCCTGATCGAGCAGCGCCTCCAGGAGGATCTCGCCAGCAATCTGCGCGGCGTTCAGCAGGAAGCCATGCGCCGGGCCAAGGCGTTCTGAACCCAAGGCGTCAGTCTTCCGGATCAGGACGCCACCCCAGTGAACGGCCAATGCCGCTGCCTCGCCATGTGGGTCAGGGAGCCTTGACAGCGGACCTGAATAAAATGAGATCAGATTCAACTCGGAAAGCTGAATCTGTCATCGATTGATCTACTGATCAATATCAATACCCCCAAGGGGATTCGAACCCCTGTCGCCTCCGTGAAAGGGAGGTGTCCTAGGCCTCTAGACGATGGGGGCGAGGCCTCAACGGAAGATTCCGGTAACGGAAACCTCAGTTGCTTCTCTCTGTATGGAGAGAAGATTGAACTGCAGATGAAGTATGAACTTCAATCTGCTTGATGACAGCTTAGTAGCTTGATGTCGGCGTTGAAGCCCAACAATCAAGGGGTCGCTGTCATCTCAATAGAGCAAGCAGGCAGTTCAGCCTGGCTCCATGTGTGGAACGTACGGTTTGAAGGGTCCGTTCGTCAAGGCGCCTCGTCCCTGGGCAACTGGCGCAGGCTTTCCGGGGCCATCTGGCCGTGCCAGACGGGAACGGTGAGATGGAAGCAGGCCCCCTCGCCCGGCTCGGAAACCACCCAGATCCGCCCTCCATGCACATCGGCGATGCGCCGGCAGACCGCCAGGCCCACCCCGAAGCCGGCGGTGGTGCCCGAGGTCTGGGGCAGCCGCACCCGGTCGAGAAAGATCCGCTCCTGTTCCTGGGGCGGGATGCCCGGGCCGCTGTCGCAGACGCTCATCTGCACCCATTGGCTGGTGCGATGGAGCAGTGTCAGGCTGACCTTGCCGCCATCGGGGGTGTACTTGAAGGCGTTCTCCAGCAGGTTGAGCAGCACCTGGCGCATGCGCCGCTGATCGGCGTAGACATCCGGCAGGTCTGCAGGGATATCGGTGATCAGCTGGACGTTCCGCCCCACCCAGAGCTTCTCGAGTTCGAGGATCGCCTCCGCCGCCACCTGGCCCAGGGCCAGCCGCTGGGGGTTGAACAGCGCCTCCCAGCGGGTGGTGCCCACCTCCAGCAGGTCATGGGAGAGCTCCTCGATGTCGTCGAGGCGGCGTTTGAGCACATCGCGGAAGCGGGTCTGGTCGATCTGACCCAGGCTGTGGCTCTGCAGGGCGAGCTTGGCGGCCGTGAGCGGTGTGCGCAGCTCATGGGCCACCATCCTCAGCAGCCGCTCCTGTACGCCCAGCCGGTCGATCAGGGTTTCGTTCTCCTGCCTCAACACCAGCAACTGGTCCTCCAGCTGCACCTCCCTCTGGGTGCGGCTGCCATCACGTTCTGCAGGGCGCAGGCTCAGGCCAAGACTGCTGACCACCTCCATCTGCTGCCAGCGCGGCAGCCAGGTGCGCAGCTGCAGGTTGAGGGTGGTGCCGGCGAACACCTGCTTGGGGGCCGGCTCCAGTTTGACCAGAGCAGGGGTTGCCACCAGTCGGTGCAGTTCGAGCAGCTCCGGATGGCGTGCCGGATCGGAGACCTCCAGGGAGACATCAAACCCGTTGTCTTCGCTCTGCAGGGTGCTCACCAAGGTGCGCAGATCGGGGCTGGCCAGATGCTGGCGCGTGGCCACAAGCAGCAATTTGAGCTGCTGACGCGCGTCGCCGGCGTGCACACCGGAATCCCCCCCCCCTTCGGAGGCTGATGGCCGGGAGGGCTTGTGGTCCCACGGGGTGACCAAGGCGCACTGCGCGATCGCCCAACCTTATGGGTTTGCGAGCAATTGCGCCGGATCGAAGCCAGGGGCGGCAGGGCTCGCTAAGACGAATGGGTCTCCGGCGCTGCGCACGGGATCCCCCATGAGTTCATCCCCCAGCCGCTGGATCGAGGGTGAATCAGGGCAGCAACAGGATCACGCCGCTGCAACCCAGAGCCTGGGCCAGGGCTCTGCAGCTGCGCAGGATCCCCTTCAGACCCCCCGTTTTCCCCGGGTCTCCCTGTTGCAGCCCCCCGATCCGCTGCCTTCGCCACCCGTGACCCGCATCCGCCTCGACAGCAGCCTGCGCCGCTGGTTCTCCCGCAACCTGGGGCTGTGGCGCTCGCGGCGCCTCTACTTCTTCCGCGAGGAGGAGGAGCCGATGCGGGTGGACATGCTGCTGCGGGTGGAAAGCTTCAGCGAGCCGATCGAAGGCGAGGCCGCCTACCGCTTCACCTGGTGGCCGGAAAAGGAGTACGACTTCTTCGAGCGCAACCCCCGCTATGTGCGCGAGGGGGTGATGGAGGCCTATCTCTGCGGTCACCAGCTGCGCCGCAGCCAGGGATACCTGTGCGGTTCCCCCACCAAGAGCCAGATCCGCCAGGTGGATGAGCACGAGCTGATCTTCGAATCTCACTATCAGGAGTGGGACATCCTGGAGCAGATCCGCCTCGTGGATCAGGACCGCTACCGCTCCCGCTCGATCTATTCCTGGCGTGATGGTGAGCTGGAGCTCTCGGAGGTTCACCACGAGATCCGCGTCGAGGGCGCCGGTGCGCCGCTGTCTGAACCGTCCTGAGGATGGCCATCGGCATGGGCAACACTCCATCCCATGCGAGAGCATGGGGAGGTTCGGAACCCTGCCTGCTCTTGGCTTCCCCCTCACGCCGCCACCGCCAGTTGCTGGTGGCTCCCCTGCTCGTGCTCCCCTTGCTGCTGGCCCCAGGGGCGGCACTGGCCGATCCCGCCACCCCGGCGGATATGAGCCTCTACACCCGCATCGCCGCCATCAACACCTGCTTCTCCAGGTCGGCAGGCATCGATTTCGACAAGTCGGTGGGCATCGCCGGTGAGACCATCGCCCAGGTGCTGCTCGGCCAGCACAAAGGCCTGATCCAGCAGGTGG
>JBAWXG010000006.1:0-56282 GCA_037144195.1 Synechococcus sp. ELA057 | reverse complement strand
CAGGTCTGAATCCAGCAGGTGTCGGATGGATGGCAGCTGGGTGGCGAAGGCCCTGATCATGCGATTGGCTTCGCTCTCGAGGGGCTCAGAATGGCTGTGGTCCCGCGCGGCCAGTTCGATCCGGATCTGATCGCGCAGGCTGTGCAGGCAGGTATCGAGCGTGTGTCCGACGAAATAATCCGTGCTCTCGGCGGGTAAGGGCTGGCCTGGCTGACGGATGGCCGGAAGCGCCAGCCTCTGGGGGAACAGCGCCGCTGCCAGATCGTCGATCACAGCGCAGAGCACCGGCTGCGAGGGAAGGGGCATGGGTTTGAGCGCGCTGCGGCCTGCTGCGGGCTGCCGTTCTCTCAGCTCCCGCAGCTGGTTGACAACCTCACTGAGATCCCAACCCCCATGGCCCACGGCACCATCGATGCCGCTCATCTTGCGTTCAGGAAAGACGTCGACAAAGGCATGGCGGCACTCGCGCGCATTCACCCAATCACTGTAAGCAGAGGCATTGCCGACGCCTCTGATGAACCGGGCCGCGAACGCTCCCGCCGGCCCTGACAGGCAGGCGGGAGCTGCTCTGCGATCAGCGGGTCTGGGAGAAGATCTGATCCCAGATGCCACCTCTGTTGAAGAACCTCTTGTCGACCGTCTGCCAGCCACCGAGCTTGGTGATTCTCCAGGTGGTGACCTCAGGAAACTTGCCCTTGGCGTAGGCCTTGCCTTCGATCGTCACCGGACGGAAGCCGGCATCGACGAAGATTTTCTGAGCCCTCGGGGTGTAGAGGAAGCGTGCAAAAGCTTCAGCCAGCTTGCGGGTGCCATGCTTGTTGACGTTTTTATCAACAACGGCGATCGGGCCTTCGATCAAAATATTAGGGCTGAAGATCTTCACCGGTCCTGTCCACTCACCGCTGTTGCGGGCCAGGATCGCTTCGTTCTCGTAGTTGAGCAGCACATCACCCTTGCGTCGCTTCACGAAGGTGTCGGTCGCCTCGCGAGCATCCTTCGGCAGCACCTCGACATTTTTGTAGACGCTGTTGATGAACTTCCTGGCCTTGGCATCATCGCCGCCGCTCTCTGTGACCGAACCCCACAGCCCGACAAAGTTCCAACGTGCACCGCCGGAGGTCTTGGGGTTGGCCGTGATTACATCCACATTGGGATTGTCGAGATCGTTCCAGCTGTTGATTTTCTTGGGATTGCCGGGGCGTATGAAGGTGGCTACCACGGAGTTGGTGATGATCGAGCGGTTGGCGAATTTGCGCTCCCAACCCACGTCGACCAGACCCTTGTCCTGCAGCTTGTAAACGTCGGCTGCAAGAGCGAGGCCCACGACGTCAGCTTCGAGGCCATCGATCACGGCGCGGGTCTGGGAACCGGAGCCGCCGAAGCTGGAGCGGATGTTGACCGTCTGGCCCGTCTTTTTCTTCCAGTCGGCCTCGAACAGCGGAATGATCCTGTCGTACGCCGCCTTGGTGACGGCATAGCTCACCAGCAGGATCTCCTGCTTTCCGCCGGAGGCTGCCTGGGCATGGGCGGGACCGGCCCACTGGCTGGAGCTTGCCAGCACGGTGATCGGCGCGGCAGCCAGGCCCAGCAGCACCACACCGGTGGTCACCCGATGGCGCGAACCAGAGAGAATGGAAAACACGGTAGTCCGATTGGGGAACTTGGAGAAGATCGTCCGCCGCGGGGGTCGGGCGACGTATTCCTGGTTACATCGTGATGGATGCCGGAGTCCACCCTGTTCCGATCAGGCTGCCAACTGCAACAATCCCCGCAGGTCAACCGGGGATTGCGTCGATGGCTCTGAGCGCGAAGACCCAGTACGGCATCGTCTCTTTGATCGAGCTGGCAGCCATCTATGAGCAGGGGAGCGTTCTGCAGGTGGCCGAAATCGCCCAACGGCAGGGGATCCCCGATCGCTATCTGGAGCAGATGCTGACAACCCTGCGGCGGGCTCAGATCCTGCGCAGCATCCGAGGACCCCGGGGCGGCTACCAGCTGGCCAGGCCACCGGCTGAGATCCCTTTGCTGCAGGTGATCACAGCGCTGGAGGGGGAGGTGGCGCCCCGCAGCGGTAGCGAGCGAGCCAGCGCCGAATTCGATGCCCTCAGCGCTCTCGAGGAGCGGCTGGAGGCTTCGCGGCGTTCGATCCTGGAGGGGACCAGCGTGCAGGACCTGCTGGATCAGCGCAATCAGCTGGCCTCGGCTCAGGCGATGTATTTCATCTGAGGCTGGGCCTGAGCGTTGGCTCTGCGTCTTGGCTCCGAGGTGGTGTCCGGGGTTGGGTGGCTGTGTGCTGCCCTGGGCGTGCGGTTTCGTCGCCTTCAGGCTGGCGGAGTCCCGCAGGTCCATAAAGAACGGTTCGCCCACCGATAATGCGTGCTATTGTTCGCCAATCCGCGCGCTGAGCCATGCGTTGGTCCCGCTGCAAAAGCTGTCGCATCAGGCCTGCCGGCTTTGGGCCGGCCCTCTCCCTGAATCCCATGACCGCTTGGACAGCAGCTTCCGATGACCGCCCCGCGCCCACCTCAGGTTCTTCGCCTCACGCTTCAGCCCAATGATGTTCTGCCCGATCAGCTGAACTGGAAAATCATCGACGGGTTCATCCGGACCGCCAGCTGGGACGAGGAGGGCGAACCGATCACCCTCGGTCTCTGGGGCCCCGGCGACTGGGTGACCAGTGCCTATTCCCATATCCGCCCTGTCGAGGTGCAGTGCCTCTCCACCGTGGTGGTGGAGCAGCACCATCCTGAGCAGACCGAACTCGTCGCCTTCCTGCAACACCAGATCCGCAACACCGAGGAGATCTTTCAGATCAATCGCATCCGCAGTGCTGAGCAGCGCCTGTTGATGCTGCTGCGCTGGATCGCCACCCGTTTCGGGCAGGTGAGCAGCAAGGGCTACCGCCTGTCCCTGCGGGAGATGAATCTCACCCACAGGTCCCTGGCTGAGCTTTGCGGCCTCACTCGCGTCACCGTCACCAAGAACCTGAATCGCTACAAGGCGATCGGCCTGCTTCAGAAGGTGAGCGACGACGATCTGATGATCCCGCTCGAACCCCTGTTGGCCGTGTCATAGGACGTTGATGCCCGCTTCCTCAGCGGTTGTTGCTCAGATGCTGAAGTCGGGCACGAAGCTGCGGGCCTGGCGGCTGACCACGTGCAGCTCGTCGCCAGGCTGGAGGGTGCTGTAGTCGATCCGCTCGCGGGGGATCTGGGCCACGATCTCGGTGGCATCGGCCAGCACCAGCTCGGCCTGCAGATCGCGGCCCATGTGCACCAATCGTTTGAGGCGGGCGGGCACGGTGTTCTCCTGGGGTGTGAGATGCACCTCCAGGTCATGGGGGCGCACGAACAGCTGGCCGTCACCGGAGGAGGCGGCGGCGTCAGCGGAGCCGTCCGGGTCGGCCCGGCCGGGAACGGCACCGGCCGGCAGCACGTTCACAGCGCCCACAAAGCTCATCACGAAGGGTGAGGCCGGCTGGTCGTAGATCTCCGCAGGACTCCCGATCTGCTCAATGCGGCCCTCATTCATCACCACGATGCGATCGGCCACTTCCATGGCCTCCTCCTGGTCGTGGGTGACGATCACCGTGGTGACATGCATCTCGTCGTGGAGATTGCGCAACCAGGCCCGCAGCTCCTTGCGCACCTTGGCATCGAGGGCGCTGAACGGTTCATCGAGCAGCAGCACCCTGGGCTGCACCGCCAGGGCCCTGGCCAGGGCCACCCGCTGGCGCTGGCCGCCGGAGAGCTGGGAGGGGTAGCGGCCGCCATAGCCGCGCAGCTGCACCAGATCGAGCAGTTCGTCGACGCGTCGGCGGATGGCGTCCTTCTTCCAGCGGCGCAGCTCCAGGCCGAAGGCCACGTTCTGTCGCACGGTGCGGTGCTTGAACAGGGCGAAATGCTGGAAGACAAAGCCCACATGTCGATCCTGGACCGAACGGCCGGTGGCCTCTTCCCCCGTGATCCAGATGCGCCCACCGTCGACCTCCTCCAGCCCCGCGATCAGGCGCAACAGGGTGCTCTTACCGGAGCCGGAGGGGCCAAGCAGGGCCACCAGCGAGCCGCTGTCGATGTCGACGCTGACGTCATCGACGGCCTTGAAGCTGCCGAAGTGCTTGCTGACATTGGCGACCCGGATTCCCATCGCGGCTGAGACTCAGTGGCTGAGTTCGGTGTTGGAGAGCTGTGGCGGCTTGTGTCGAACCGCCCTGAGCCCATTGTGAGCTGCGGTGGCGCCGAGGCGCACCGCCGTATTTGCCCATATTTGCATGGGTGAACCGTTGCTTGCAGGTGCTCCGGTGATACGGTCGATCGAGCAGATCCAATCCTCCTGCCATGACCGTCGTTCCGCGCCGCAGGAGCCCAGGAACGCTTCAGAGCTGGTTCGCCTGGTTGCCGAGCTGGCCCTGGCGCATCACCTGGGTCTATCTCACGGTGATCCTGTTCCTCCCCCTCTCCGGCATGGTGGTGAAGGCCGCCGCTGTGGGGCCTGCCGGTTTCTGGGAGATGGCCACCACGCCTGAAGCCCTGGCCACCTACAGGGTCAGCTTTGGAGTGGCAGCCCTGGCCAGTCTGATCAATGGCGTGTTCGGCCTGCTGGTGGCCTGGGCGCTGATCCGTTGCAGCTTCCCCGGCCAGCGCTTCCTCGATTCCCTGATCGATCTGCCCTTCGCCCTGCCCACAGCGGTGGCGGGCCTGGCCCTCTCCTTTGTCTACGGGCCAGACGGTTGGATGGGCAAGCCGCTGATGCAGCTGTTCGGGCTTCAGGTCTCCTACACCGTGGTGGGCGTGGGGGTGGCGATGGTGTTCATCTCACTGCCGTTTGTGGTGCGCACGGTGGAGCCGGTGCTGCGATCGCTGGAGCGGGAGCAGGAGGAGGCCGCCTGGTGCCTGGGGGCCAATTCGCTGCAGACTTTCCTGCGAGTGGTGCTGCCTCAGCTGATGCCCGCCATCCTCGGCGGGATCGCCCAGGGCTTCAGCCGTGCCGTTGGTGAATACGGCTCGGTGGTGATGATCTCCAGCAACGTGCCCTTCCGGGACCTGATCACCCCCACCCTGATCGTGCAGAAGCTGGAGGAGTACGACTTCGAAGCCGCCACCGTGATTGGCAGCGTGATGCTGATTTTTTCCTTGATCAGCCTGTTGGTGATCAATGCCCTGCAGGTCTGGGGCCAGCGCTATCAGGCCAGTGAGGCACGACCCTGAGCTCTCAGCCGCCTGCACCTGTCCTGATTTCTTTCTCTGATTCCACCGTTTCCAGCCATGGTCTTCGTCACACCACCGCTCGAAGATGTGCAGCCGCCGGAGTGGGTGAAGCAGCGTCGTCCTCGGCGGACCATTGAGCTGCAGGCGGCTCTGATTCCTTTGATCGCCTTTCTCTATGTGGGCGTCGTGATCCTGTTGCCGGCCCTGTCGGTGGTGGTGCAGGCCTTCGCTAAGGGGATCGGGGTGTTTCTGGACAACTTCAAGGACGAGGAATTGCTCTCGGCCCTGCGT
This sequence comes from Synechococcus sp. ELA057, assembly GCA_037144195.1. Lineage (GTDB taxonomy): Bacteria > Cyanobacteriota > Cyanobacteriia > PCC-6307 > Cyanobiaceae > Cyanobium. The sequence continues at coordinate 50,784 of JBAWXG010000006.1, read as the reverse complement.
CTCACCCTGATCGTCACGGCCATCGCCGTGCCATGCAACACGATCTTCGGGCTGGCCGCCGCCACAGCCATCGCCCGGCGTCAGTTCCGCGGCAAGGCGCTGTTGCTGAGCATCATCGATCTGCCTTTTTCGATCTCACCGGTGGTGGTGGGACTGATGCTGGTGCTGCTCTACAGCCCGAGCCATGGCCTGTTCGGGGAGATCCTCAGTGACCATGACTGGAAGATCATCTTTTCCCTGCCAGGCATGGTGATCGCCACGATCATCGTCACCTTCCCTTTCATGGCCCGGGAGGTGATTCCCCTGCTTGAGGAGGAGGGCTGGGAGCAGGAGGAGGCCGCCAAGACCCTCGGCGCCAGTGACTGGCAGGTGTTCTGGAAAGTGACGCTGCCCTCGGTGCGCTGGGCGGCCCTCTACGGCCTGATTCTCACCACGGCCCGGGCGCTGGGCGAATTCGGTGCCGTATCGGTGGTGAGCGGCAACATCCGCGGTGAAACCCAGACCCTGCCGTTGTTCGTGGAAGATGCCTATAAGCAGTACCACAACGAACTCGCATTCGGAGCTGCGTTGGTGCTGGGAGGCGTGGCGATCGTGTCGCTGTTGCTCAAGATGCTGGTGGAGCATCTGCTGGTCAGTGAACGGGCCAAACTCAAGGCTGAGCAAACGGGCTGAGGGCTGGCTCTGACGCCAACCAGCTGATCTGTACAGACAGTCATCACCTCCACCCATCACGACGCTCTGCGGCATGTTGCGCTGTGGGGGACACAGCCGCGCATGGCAGCCGGGTCTTGGGCCATCCCTGCGGCTCCTGCAACTCCTCGCCGGCATGCAGCCGTCCCAGAACCTGGGCCTCAAAGGGGTCGAACAGCATCGAGAGATCCAGCACCTCCAGCAGGCTGCTGTCGTCGTCATGCAGGAGGCACCGGATCCACCGCTCCGGCTTGCGGCTTCCTGCCAGGGGGGGTGACGCAGGCCGCTGCCCTGCCTAGATCAAAGAGGCCTTCAGCTGTGGGCGCCATGTGCCATGACTGCCCCTGCGGCCTGCCGGCCGCTGCCGCTGCCAAGCCTGAGTCGCCGGCGCCTCCTCAAACCAGCGCTCTGCTCCATCTGGCCCGCAACCTGCTGGCGCGCAATGATCTTCAGGCTTCCGCCAACCGCCGGCGCTTCGATGCAGCCGGGGTGCGGGCCGTGAATCTGCTCTCCTCCCCCGGTTCGGGCAAGACCGCCCTGCTGGAGGCCCTGGCCCGCCACAGTCCGCCGGGGCTGCGGCAGGCGGTGATCGTCGCCGATCTGGCCACGGACAACGATGCCCGCCGTCTGCAGGCTGCCGGTCTGCCGGCGGTGCAGATCACCACGGGCCAGGCCTGCCATCTGGAGGCCTCCCAGGTGGCCGATGGCCTGGCCCGTCTGCAGGCAGGCGGTCAGCCCCTCGAGGGCCTCGATCGGCTCTGGATCGAGAATGTGGGCAATCTGGTCTGCCCTGCCGCCTATGACCTGGGCGAGGCTCTGCGCCTGGTGCTGCTGGCTGCCGGTGAGGGCGAGGACAAGCCGCTCAAATATCCCGCCCTCTTCCACAGCGCTGATCTGGTGGTGATCAGCAAGATCGATCTGGCCGATGCCGTGGACTTTGATCGGCAGCGGGCCCACGCGGCGATCGCCGCCGTGGCGCCCTCCGCCCCTGTGCTGGAGGTGTCGGCCCGCACGGGGCAGGGGCTGGAGGCCTTGCTGCAGTCGCTCGCGACGGTGCCGGCTCGCGTGCCGGACCCTGTCCACCATCGCCACGATTGATGCACACGCGCATCGGTCTGCGGGTGTTCTGCCGCGGCGTCGTGCAGGGCGTGGGCTTCCGTCCGGCGGTCAGCCGGCTGGCCGCTTCCCTCGCGCTGGAGGGGCGGATCACTAATGTGGACGGCGCCGTACGGCTGGAGCTGGTGGGCTCCCGGCCCGCTCTGGAGCTGTTTCTGCGCCGCCTCGAAGGGGTGCTGCCCGCTGCCGCGCGTCTGGAGCCGTTGCGGAGTGAATGGCTCGATCCACCGCTGCCCCGGGAGCTGGCGTCTGTCACCGGACTTCGCATGGATGCTGCACCTGCGGTGCCTCTGGCTGAGGGGTGGTACGCCCCCTCTCTGGTGGCCGATCGCGCCCCCTGCGCCTCCTGCCTGGCTGAGCTCGATGATCCGGCGGATCGTCGGCATGGCTATCCGTTCATCAGCTGCGCCCAGTGCGGACCGCGCTGGAGCATCGCCACGGCTGCGCCCTGGTGCCGCGCCCACACCACCCTGGCTCCCTTTCCGCTCTGCAGGGAGTGCCGGCGCGAATTCGAGCAGCCGGCCGATCGCCGCTTCCATGCCGAGACGATCGCCTGTCCCCGCTGCGGGCCGCGCCTGTCGCTGCATCTGGCGAGGCCCAGCTTCACGATCTGCAGCGATGCTGACCCGCTGCAGCGCGCCGCCGCTCTGCTGCGCTCTGGAGGCATCCTGGCGCTGCAGGGGGTGGGAGGCTTTCAGCTGCTGGTGCTCGCCACCGATCAGGCTGCCGTGGCCCGATTGCGGCGACGCAAGCGGCGAGCCGGCAAGCCGCTGGCGCTGCTGGTTGAGAGCCTCAGCGATCTGGAGCCACTGCTGCAGGTGGATCAGGCGGAGCGGGAGGCTCTGCACCATCCCGCAGCGCCGATTGTGCTGCTGCGCCGCCGCTCTGGCAGCGATGGCGCCCTGATCGGTGTGGCGCCGGGCAGTCCCTGCCTGGGGGTGATGCTGCCGGCCTCCCCACTGCATCTGCTGCTGGCGCGTGCGGTGGGGGCGCCCCTGGTCTGCACCAGCGGCAATCGCAGCGGCGAATCTCTCTGCATCGAGGCTTCCGAGGCGATGCAGCGCTTGGAGGGGATCGCCGATGGGGTGCTGCATCACGACCGGGCCATTGCGCGGCCCAGCGATGATTCGCTGCTGCAGTTGGTTCGCGGACACCCGACGCTGCTGCGGCGCGCCCGGGGCTATGCCCCCGAGCCGCTGCGGCTTGCACCCATGCCCGGCTCGAGGCCTGCCGACACCCTGCTTGCCCTGGGCGGCGATCTCAAGAGTGCACCGGCCCTGGGCGTGGGGAACCAGGTCTGGCTGGCGCCGCATCTGGGGGATCTGCGTGATGCCCGGGTTCAGGGGCGCTGGCGCGCGGGCCTGGAGGACCTGCTGCGCCGCGCTCCAGCGCCGGTGCAGGCCGTGCTCTGCGATGGCCATCCCGGTTATCTGAGTCATCAGGCCGCCGGCAGCCTGGCAAGGCCGGTGCAATCCGTGCCCCACCATCTGGCCCATGGGCTTGCGGTGGTGGTGGAGCACGGTCTCCAGCCCCCGGTGCTGCTGGTGGCCTTCGATGGCCTTGGCTATGGCGGCCCCCCGGGGCCAGGGCCAACGGAGGCGGGTGCCGCCGTGGCCGTGGCGGAACCGTTGCCGCAGCTGCGTGGCGGCGAGGTGCTGCTGCTCGAGCCAGGGGATGGCTCCGGCTGGCGGGCCTCCACCGCGGCCAGCCTGCTGCCGTTCCCCCTGCCCGGAGGCGTGGCGGCCATGCGCGAGCCGCGGCGCAGCGCCCTTGGCTTGTTGCAACGGGCCGGGGGCCTGGAGCATCCAGGGGCCTGGCGGCTGCGCAGGGCATTCCCACCGGAGGATCGGCGCCTGCTTGAGATGGCGCTGCGGACGTCAGGGCTCTTCCCCATGTGCTCCAGCGCAGGGAGGCTGTTTGATGGGGCTGCGGCGCTGTTGGGTCTGGTGCAGGTGCTGCGCCATGAGGGGGAGGGCGGCATGCGTCTGCAGGCGGCGGCCCAGCAGGGGCTGCCTCTGCTGGACGCCTGTGTGCCCGAGCTGTTGCCCCTGCTCCCTGTGCCCGAGGCAGGTCGCTGGTGGCTCGACTGGCGACCCCTCCTGCTCGAACTGCTGAATCGCAGCGCTCCAGGAGCCGATCGCGCCTGCGCAGCCGCCTGGTTTCACCTCGCGCTTGCGGAAGGGCTCGCCGCATCGCTGCAGGCCCTGCTGGTCGGTCTGCCGTGCCAGCACGAGCCACGCCCCAGGCCTGGTCACCCTGCCTTCGGACCGGCCGCTGTTCCGATCGTGCTCAGTGGCGGTTGCTTTCAGAACGCCCTGCTGCTGGAGGCCACACTCGGCGCCCTGGAGCGCCGCCATCTCGTGGGCCATTGGTCGCAGGCCGTGCCCTGCAATGACGGTGGCCTGGCCCTTGGGCAGATCGCCGCAGCTCGCTGCCTGGCCGCCTGAGCCGGAACGCTCTACAACTGGAGAGATCTGTCTTGGATCGGCTCCTGCATGTGTCTGGCCGTCTGCGGCACGATCGTGTCGATCGCCTCAGGCGCCACCACGCTTCAGTCCCTCGATCCTGATGATGCGCTCTGGCGGATGGCGGTGGTTGATTTCGGCGGCGTGCGCCAGCAGGTGAGCCTGGCCTGTCTGCCTGAGGCCCGGATCGGTGATCGCGTGCTGGTGCATGTGGGGTTGGCCCTGAGTCTGGTGCACCCCGAGGATGAGCCGACCCCTGTCAGTGGGGATGGGATTTGAGGTAGCCCTCGATCGCAGCGGCCGGCATCGGTGATCCGGTGAGGTAACCCTGGATCTGATGGCAACCCTTCTGTTTCAGAAACGTACGCTGCTCCTGGGTTTCGACACCCTCTGCGATGGCGATCATGCCCAGGGAGCGGGCCAGGGAGATCACCGTCTCCACGATTACGGCGCCCTGGGGATCCGAGAGACTGGCCGCCACGAAGGAACGATCGATCTTGAGACGATCGATCGGGAAGCTGCTGAGATAGCTCAGTGAGGAATAGCCGGTGCCGAAGTCATCGATCGCAACCCGGATGCCCTTGCGTTTGAGCAGAGAGAGAACCTCCTGGGTGTGATGGGGGTTTTCCATCATCACTGACTCGGTGATTTCCAGTTCAAGGAGATTGGGATCGAGTCCGGTGCTGTGCAGGGTTTTCTCGATCTGTTCGACAAGGTTTCCGATCGTGAATTGCCGCGCGGAGAGGTTCACGGAAATGATGAAGTCTCCGAAGCCCTGTTCACGCCAGCGCGCCGCCTCCTGACAGGCTCTCTGGAGCACCATCTGCCCTAGCTGATCGATGACACCAATCTCTTCCGCCACAGGGATGAAGAGATCAGGCGGCACGCTTCCACGCTCTTCGCTGTTCCAGCGCAGCAGGGCTTCCCAGCCGATCAGCCGCTGACCGTCAATCTCCCACTGGGGCTGGAAGCTGAGATGGAATTCATCCCGTTCGATGGCGAGGCGAATGTCGCGCTCCAGCTGCAGGCGTTGCTGAATGCTGCGATTCATCTCTTCATCAAAGAACAGCCAGCCATCGCGTCCCCGTGATTTCACCTCGTACATCGCCATGTCCGCCTGGCGCATCAGGGTCTCGATGTCCTGCCCGTCATCAGGAAACACGCTCACGCCGATCGATGGCGTCACGCGCATCGGCGTGCCCTGCACATCCATCGGGGCGCTGAATGCCTGATGCAGAGACTGGGCTTTTTGACCGGCATCCTGGAGATCCTCGAAGTTCTCGATGATCAGCACGAATTCATCGCCACCGAGTCGCGCCACCGTGTCGGTTTCGCGCAGTTGGCTGCGCAGTCGGGCCGACACCGACTGGAGCAGGGCATCACCACTGCTGTGGCCGAGGGAGTCATTGATCACCTTGAAGCGGTCGAGATCCAGAAACATCACCAGCAGCTTGTTGCCTGTGCGCCGTGCACGGCTCAGGGAGGCTTCGGCTCGATCGATCAGCCCCAGCCGGTTGGGCAGGTTGGTCAGCTGGTCTTCGCGGGCCAGGGTCATCAGGTCCGCATTGCGCTGCTCCAGCAGGCGCTGCTGCTCGCGGCGCCCCTGGGCATCCTTCACTCCCACACCGATCAGGGAGCCCACCACCAGCAGCACGAACAGGCCCTGACCCATCTGCAGGGTGAACAGCTCCTTGCCGACGCTCCGGCGCAACCAGCCGCCGTCGACCTGATAGACGAGTTTGGCGTTGAGCGTTGGAATGGAGGCCACCAGCAGGTAGTTCGGACCCTCGGGAACCACGCGCAGGCGTGTGCTGCCCTCCTGTTTCCGCAGCAAGGGCAGGTACTGGGGCGGTGCCATTTCGCCAGGCGCCGGCACCCCATCGGGTTTCGCCAGCAGCCGCCCCCGGGTGGTGGCCACGAACAGAGGGCGGGAGAGACTGTTGCTTCCCTGCCCCTCCTGATCGAGCAGGCTGCCTACGAGTTTCGAGACCACCATGTCGTGGCCGAGGGAGCCGGCCCAGCGGCCGTTGTGGAAGAACGGCGCCACCACGCTGATCGACCAGTCCCGGGCCGCGGGGTCGTATTCGGGCCCAACCCAGCGGGGTTCATGGCCTGGGTTCACCCGTGGATCGGTGCGGGTCACCCAGGGGGTCTGGCGATAGTCGAGCTTCGATCCCGCGTCGTACAGGTAATCGGGTTTGCTCGGCCAGTAGGCCGTCATGCCGTTGCTCAGCGGCAACAGCCAGGAATTGACCATCGGTTCGTGCAGTGCTCCTTGCCCGAACTGGCCCGTGACCTGCAGGGCCTTCAAATAGAAGCGCTTGTTCTCCTCGCTCAGGGGCACATCCGGCGGGATCCAGGCGTTGGCATCCCGCTGGGCATCGAAGCGGTGGCGCGGCACGCGCCAGGAGCCGTCCGCGTCCCGTTGGAAGGTGAGCGCGAAGGCTGATGCCGCAGGTTGGAGCCCCGGGCGCTCATCCGACATCAAGGCGGCGTAACGGCGAACGCTGGCCTCGGCGTTGCGCAGGGTGGCGTCGAAGCGGAGAACCTTGTCGTCGACCCGTTGCTTCTGACTGGCGAGCAGGGAATCGATCAGATGACGGGCCATCTGATCCTGCAGATACTGCGACAGGCCGATGGTGCCTGCGATCGCTCCGATCACCAGCAGCCCGATGGCGATCGAGCTGCGGGGGACGATCCGAAGCATCCGGCTGGCTTGGTCCGCGCGGCGTGTGGCCGGCTGGCGAGATTCAGGCAACCGCAACTGCGGCCAATCAGCTCAGATCAACAATGGCAATCTCTCCAGTCGGCGTCCACAAGGCCGGGGTAACTGTGCATCGTCCTCACGCTGACTAGAACGAAGTCAGGGCCTTTCGCGGGGCTTGACCAGTGCGAGGCGGTGGTGCGTGATGGCTGCAAGCGAAGATCCGGCGGCGGCAGCCGGCCAGCTGACCCTCGATGGCAATGAGGCCGTGGCCCGGGTGGCTTACCGGCTCAGCGAGGTGATCGCTCTCTATCCGATCACCCCGGCAACCCCGATGGGTGAATGGGCGGACGCGGCCTGCAGCAAGGCGATCCCGAATCTCTGGGGTGCTGTGCCCACAGTGGTGGAGCTGCAGAGCGAGGGCGGTGCGGCTGGTGCGCTGCATGGTGCCCTGCAGGGCGGAACCCTGGCCTGCAGTTTCACCGCCAGCCAGGGGTTGCTGTTAATGATCCCCACGCTGCACAAGCTGGCCGGCGAACTCTGTCCACTTGTGCTGCATGTGGCCTCCCGCGCCCTGGCGGCCCAGGCGCTGTCGATCTTCGGGGATCACGGCGATCTGATGGCCGTGCGCGGCACCGGTGGCGCCATGCTGCTCTCCGCCAGTGTGCAGGAAGCCGCTGATCTGGCAGCGATCGCCAGCCGCGCAGCACTTCTGGGCCGGTTGCCCGTGGTGCACGGTTTCGATGGCTTCCGCACCTCCCACGAGATCCAGAAGGTGCACACGCTGCCGGATGCACTGCTGCAGCGGCTGATTCCTGCCGACGCCATCGCCGCCCATCGCCGCCGGGCCTTGAGTCCGCTGCATCCGGTGCTGCGGGGCACCTCCCAGAATCCGGACGTCTATTTCCAGGCCAGGGAAACGGTCAATCCGTTTCTTGAAGCCATGCCGGGCCTGGTGCAGGAGGCGATGGATCTCTTCGCCAGCCTCAGCGGCCGTCAATACCACCTGTTCGACTATGTGGGCCCCGCCGATGCCCGGCGCGTGCTGGTGCAGATGGGTTCCGGCTGCGAGACCGCCGAGGAGACGCTGGCTGCTCTGCAGGCATCCGCTCAGGGGGCAGGCCTGGTGAAGGTGCGGCTCTACCGCCCGTTCGCCGCCGCCTGCTTCGTCGCGGCGCTGCCCGCCTCGACCGCTGTGGTTACGGTGCTCGATCGCTGCAAGGAGGCGGGCTCGGTGGGAGAACCGCTGCTGCTCGATGTGATCGCAGCGATCCAGGAGCACTGGCCGCAGCTGCATCCAGGCCGGCCGCTGCCACGGGTGATTGGTGGTCGCTATGGCCTCGGTTCCAAGGAGTTCACCCCGGCCATGGTCAAGGCCGTGGTGGACAACATGGCCGGCGCCCTCGATCCCTCCCTGCCACCGCCGCGAAACCACTTCACGGTCGGCATTGACGACGATGTCTGCCACACCTCTCTGCCGGTGGACGAGAGGTTTCTGCTGGAGGCTGAGGCCAGTGCTCCCGGCCCTGGCGCCGGTGATGTGCGCGCCATCGTCTATGGCCTCGGCGCCGATGGCAGTGTCGGCGCCAACAAGAGCACGATTCACATCATCGGTGAGCACACCGACCTGCATGTGCAGGGTTACTTCGTCTACGACTCCAAGAAGGCCGGATCGGTCACCATCTCCCATCTGCGCTTCGGCCCCAGGCCCATCCGCGCGCCTTATCTGATCCAATGCCCCACCCTGGTGGCCTGCCATCAGTGGGATTTTCTCGAGCGGCTGCCCGTTGCCGATGGCCTGGTCAACGGCGGGGCGCTGCTGATCAACAGCCCGTACGACGCCGCCGGCAGCTGGCAGCGGATGCCGGCGGCGCTGCGCCAGCGCATCCGCGAGCGGACGCTGCAGGTCTGGATCATCAATGCCTACCGGGTGGCCCGTGAGGCCGGCATGGGCCCCCGCATCAACACCGTGATGCAGGCCTGCTTCTTTGCCATCAGCGCTGTGCTGCCGCGCCAGCAGGCGATCGCGCGCATCCGCCAGGCGATCCAGCAGCTCTATGGCCGCAAGGGGGAGGCCGTGGTGGCGATGAACCTCCGCGCTCTCGAAGGCGCTCTCGATCAGCTGCATCCGCTGCTCTGGCAGGAGCTCGACGACCCTCTGCCGGGAGCGGATGCCGGCATGCCGGCACCCGCGCGGTCGAGCCAGGCGCCTCCCTTCGTGCGCGAGGTGATCGGGCCACTGCTGGACCTGGAGGGCGATCGCCTGCCGGTGAGCGCCTTCCCCTGCGACGGCACCTGGCCTACGGGCACCTCCCGCTGGGAGAAACGCAACATCGCCGACACGGTGCCCATCTGGCACAGCGATCTCTGCGTGCAATGCGGCAAGTGTGTGATGGTCTGCCCCCATGCCGTGATCCGCGCCAAGGTGGCCGAACCGGCGCTGCTGGCGTCGGCTCCGGAGGGTTTTCAGCAGGCTCCGGCCCGTGATCACGCGTTCGCCGGCAAGGCCTTCACGATTCAGGTGGGGGTGGAGGACTGCACCGGCTGCAGCCTCTGCGTGGAGGTCTGTCCAGCGCGGGACCGGCAGCAGCCGCGGCGCAAGGCTCTGGAGATGGTGCCCCAGCGGCCGCTGCGGGAGCAGGGCCGGCGCCACTGGGAGTTCTTTCTCGCCTTGCCCGATCCTCCGCGCGAGCAGCTCAATCCCCTGCGGGTCATGCAGCAGCAGTTGCAGCGCCCGCTGTTCGAGTTCCCCGGCGCCTGTGCCGGCTGTGGGGAGACGCCGTATCTCAGGCTGATCAGCCAGCTGTTCGGCGATCGGATGCTGGTGGCCAACGCCACTGGCTGCTCCTCGATCTACGGCGGCAACCTGCCCACCACCCCCTGGGCCCAGGACGCCTCGGGTCGGGGGCCGGCCTGGAGCAATTCCCTGTTCGAGGACAACGCCGAGTTCGGCTTTGGGCTGCGCCTGGCCCTCGATCAGAAGCGGCAGATGGCTGAGCAGCTACTGCGGGATCCGGAGCTGCTGGCACAGCGGCAGGAGGCGCTGCCGGCGGAGCTGGTGGAGGCTGTGATCAACGCCGATCAGGCGGATGAGGCCGGGATCCTTGAGCAGCGTGAACGTCTGGCGGAGCTGCGGCGTCGGCTCCAGGGGGATCCGCAGGCCGGCGATCCCGCTGCCGCCGTCGCCCGGTTGCTGAACCTGCTCGACGGGCTCGAGAAGCACAGCGTCTGGCTGGTGGGGGGCGATGGCTGGGCCTACGACATCGGCTTCGGCGGTCTCGATCACGTCCTGGCCAGCGGCCGCGACGTCAATGTCCTGGTCCTTGATACCGAGGTGTATTCCAACACCGGCGGGCAGATGTCCAAGGCGACGCCGCTGGCGGCGGTGGCCAAATTCGCCGCGGGCGGAAAGGAGTCGGCCAAGAAGGATCTCGGCCTGATGGCGATGACCTACGGCACGGTGTACGTGGCCTCGGTGGCGATGGGTGCCCGCGATGAGCACACGATCCGTGCCTTGCTCGAAGCCGAGAGCTATCCCGGCCCCTCACTGATCCTGGCCTACAGCCACTGCATCGCCCACGGCATCGACATGGCCCAGGGGATGGCGCAGCAGAAGCTGGCGGTGGACAGTGGCCGCTGGCTGCTGTACCGCTACGACCCCCGCCGCCGCGAGCGGGGCGAGAACCCCCTGCAGCTCGACAGTCCGACCCCGCGGCGGCCCCTGGAGGAGGTCTGGGCCAGCGAGCAGCGCTTCCGCCTGCTGCGTGGAGGGCCCGGGGAGCGCAGCCGCGACTTGCGTCGCCGGGCTGCGGCGGAGCGAGATCGCCGGCTGGCGTTGTATCGCGCCCTTGCCCAGGCCCCTGGCTCCTGTTGAATCGACTCCTGCGTAGGCTGGCGCCCGCTTCTGGCTTCTGTGATGCCGGCCCCGCTGCCTACCCAGCAGACCGCCCAGCTGCTCACCCAGCCGCTGCATCTGGATCCGGGAACCGATCTGCGCCCCAGCCTTGAGCAGCTGGCCAGGCAGCGGGGAGCCCAGGGATTTGTGCTCGCGGTGGTGGGCAACCTGTCCCAGGCCTGTTTCCAGTGCCCCGGCAAGGCTTCCCCCACCGTCCTGCGCGGAGAGCTGGAGATCATCACCCTCTCCGGCACCCTCTCGCCTCAGGGGGTGCACCTGCATCTGAGCTTCTCCGATGCCGACTGCCGCGTCTGGGGCGGCCATCTCGAGCCGGGCACCCTGGTGCTCAAAGGCGCGGATCTGCTGGTCGGCTGGCTGGCCGGCCCGGTTCCTGCCAGCACCGTGGCACCGGTGGCGCCAAAGGTGGCGGTGGCCACGTCCGAGCCGCCTCCCATGGCCGGCGGGCAGCGATTGGAGATCGCCGTGCTGCCGGGCTGCCCTTACTCCACCCGTGCGCTACGCATGCTGCGCACCCTGGCGATCCCCCACCGGGTGGAAACCGTGACCAGCGACGCCCAGCGCGCCCAGGTCGCCCAGCGCAGCGGCAGCTCCAGCCTGCCGCAGCTCTTCCTCGATGGATCCCCTATCGGGGGCTATGACGCCCTGGCCGAGCGTCACGGTCGAGGGGAGCTGGAGGCGCTGCGCAGCCTCTGAGCCGGGGCCCGCGCCAAGCCCTCGCGGTGTCTGATTGCCACCGTTGGTCGGCCTCGCCAGAGTCGGAGGGGAGGTGCTCCCATGCCCGAACCCGATCTCTCCACCGTCTGGCTGGGGCTGCATCTCACCAGTCCGCTGGTGGTGGGCGCTGCAGCGCCCCTGAGCGAGGACCCCGACCAGCTCAGGGAACTGGAGCGCTGTGGTGCCGCGGCGATCGTGCTGCACTCCCTGTTCGAGGAGCAGCTCGCCCAGGAGCAGCTCGCTGTGCATCAGCTCAGCCAACAAGGCTGCGAGAGCTATGGCGAATCGCTCTCCTATCTGCCCGATCCCGAGTGGTTCGGCGTCGGCGAAGACCTCTACCTGCGCCATCTCGAGCAGGCCAGGGCCAGTCTCTCGGTGCCGGTGATCGCCAGCCTCAACGGCGCCCACGCCGGCGGCTGGGTGCGTTGCGCCAGGCGGATGGAGGCCGCGGGCGCTCAGGCGATCGAGCTCAGCATTTACTTCCTGCCCACTGATCCGGAGCTCAGCAGCGAGTCGATCGAGACCCAGCTGCTGGAGATGGTGGCCCAGGTCCGCGCCGAAGTGTCGATCCCCCTGACGGTCAAGCTGCCTCCCTTCTTCACCAATCTGCGGGCGATGGCCCGGCGCCTTGCCCAGGTCGGCGCGGACGGCCTCACCCTGTTCAACCGCTTCTACGAGCCGGATATCGACATCGAGACCCTGGAGCTGCGCTCCAATCTGCTGTTGTCGACCCCTCAGGATCTGCGCCTGCCGCTGCGCTGGATCGCCCTGCTTCATCGCCAGGAGCCCCTGGAACTGGCAGCCAGCGGCGGCGTTCATCGCGGCACCGACGTGGTGCGCCTGCTGATGGCCGGCGCCAGCTGCACCCAGGTGGTGGGCGCCCTGCTGCGGCACGGTCCCCAGCGGCTGGAGGGGCTGCGCGATGAGCTGAGCCGCTGGCTGGCGGAGCATGACTACGCCCGCGTCGGCGCGCTGATCGGCTGCATGGGGCAGCACAGCGCGCCCGATCCCGCGCATTACGAGCGCACGCCCTACCTGCGCAGCCTGCAGACCTACCGCCCGCTGGAGGCGCGCAGTGCCATGGGGCCATGGTGAACGCTTCTGACGCTCCGTCGGCCACCGCCGATGCCGAGGCACCCAGGCAGGTGCGGCGCCTGGCGGAGGACCTGGCTGCGTGCCTCACCCGCCCCTGGACCCTGATGGAGGTCTGCGGCGGCCAGACCCACGCCATCGTGCGCGCCGGGCTGGATCAGCTGTTGCCTCCGGGATTGCGGCTGATCCACGGCCCGGGATGCCCGGTCTGCGTCACCCCTTCCGCCACGATCGATCAGGCCCTGGAGCTGGCGCGCCAGCCGGAGGTGATCCTCTGCTCCTATGGCGACATGCTGCGGGTGCCTGGCTCAGGGCGCGACGATCTGCTCGCCGTGCGCGCCGGCGGCGGTGACGTGCGGCTGCTCACATCGCCCCTGCAGGCGCTTGATCTGGCTCTGCGGCATCCGGATCGGCAGGTGGTGTTTCTGGCGGTGGGCTTCGAGACCACCGCCCCGGCCACGGCCCTGCTGGCTCGCCGCACCTTGGCCGAAGGGATCACCAATCTCTCGCTGCTGCTCGCCCATGTGCGCGTGGCCCCGGCGATGGAGGCGATCCTTGCCGATCCCGACAACGGCGTGCAGGGATTCCTGGCGGCGGGCCATGTCTGCGCGGTGATCGGCACGGCCGAACTGCAGCAGCTGGTGGATCGCTGGCAGGTGCCGGTGGTGGTGAGCGGTTTTCAGCCGCTGGAATTGATGACGGCCCTGCTGCGGGCCGTGGAGCTGCTGGAGGCGGGCGCACCGCAGCTGGCGAACGCCTATGGATCCGTGGTGCGTCCGCAGGGCAACCCCACGGCGATTGCGCTGCTGCAGGAGGTGTTCCTCAGCGGCGATCAACCCTGGAGGGGGCTTGGCACCCTGGCGGGCGGCGGCCTGAGCCTGCGAGATCCCTACACCGGGCTGGATGCCCGGCGGCGTTTCGGTCTGCAGGCGCCGGCAACGGCATCCACGGATGCGTCACCCTCCTCGGAGACCGTCTGCATTGCCGGCTCGATTCTGCGCGGCAGGGCTCTGCCGACGGACTGCCCTGCCTTCGGTCTTGCCTGCACCCCCGAGCACCCGCTTGGAGCGCCCATGGTCTCCAGCGAAGGAGCCTGTGCGGCGTATTTCCATTACAGGGCCGGGTGATGGGTGCATCCGCTCTGGATGGCCGGCGCGAGGAGCGCATCCGCCTGGCCCATGGCGGAGGAGGCACCTGGATGCAGGCCCTGATCGCCCAGGAGCTGCTTCCGCTCTACGACGACCCCTCCCAGGCCCTGCATGACGCCGCCCGGTTGGATCTGCCCCATGGGCGGCTGGCCTTCAGCACCGACAGCTACGTGGTCACCCCGCTCGAGTTTCCCGGCGGCGACATCGGTCGGCTGGCGGTCTGCGGGACCTGCAATGACCTGGCCATGGCTGGGGCGCGGCCGCGGCTTCTGAGCCTGGGGCTGATCCTGGAGGAGGGTCTGGAGCTGGAAACGCTGCGGCGGATTGTGGCGTCCGTGGGGCAGGCGGCACGGGAGTGCGGTGTCTCCATCGTCACCGGTGACACCAAGGTGGTGGAGCGCGGCAAGGCCGATGGGCTGTACATCAACAGCAGCGGCATCGGACTGCTCGAAGCGTCCGATCCGATCGGTCCGGAGGCCATCCGTGCGGGTGATCAGCTGCTGGTGAGCGGCGATCTGGGTCGCCATGGAATCGCCGTGCTCGCTGCCAGGCATGGGCTGCAGCTGGAGCCCGTTCTGGAGAGCGATTGCGCTCCCCTGTGGCCCCTGGTGCGGGAGCTGCTGCGGGCTGGCGTGTCTCCCCACTGCCTGCGGGACCTCACCCGCGGAGGTCTGGCGAGTGCCCTGCACGAGCTGGCCGATGCCAGTGGGCTGGTGATGGCCTTGCAGGAGGAGCGACTGCCGGTAACCGCTCCGGTCAGCCGCTGCTGTGAGCTGCTGGGCCTGGATCCCCTGGATCTGGCCAATGAGGGACGCTGCCTGGTGCTGGTGGCTCAGGAGGATCTCGACAACGCGCTGGCGCTGTTGCGGCCCCTTGGCGGTGACTGGGTGGGCGAGGTGCGCCATCCATCCCGCTCTGCGGGTTCGCAGGATTCGATCGGTCGCGTGCTGATGCAGACGCGTTACGGCAGTGAGCGCGTTCTGGTTCCGAGCAGCGGTGAGCTGCTGCCACGCATCTGCTGATCGGCCCGGTTGAGGTGTCTGTGGCCTGGTATCCCCCGCTACGGCCTTGGTGGCTTCACAAAGGTCTACAATCAGTTCACGTTTCGCAATCTTCCGCGGACCATGGCTGACTCCTCCAATCCCCGCTTCGGCTTCGTCGCTTTCGCTGAGACCTGGAATGGCCGCCTGGCCATGCTGGGCTTCGTCATCGGTCTGGGTACCGAACTGCTCACCGGTCAGGGCATCCTCAGCCAGATCGGCCTCGGCTGATTCCACGCTTGCTTCGACGCTCTGAGGCAGGACCGCCCAGACAGTGCCGGTGGTTTCCATAGGGAAATCACCGGCTTTTTGCATCCGGCCCGTGCTGCGCCAGTCACGGCACGAGCCGCCGGTGCGGCCAGTCTGCAGTGCTGTTTCTAGAACGTGAACGATCAGGAGACGGTTGATTGGCTTCTGCTGTCGTTGGGCCTGCCGGTGGAGATCTGGCGGCGGTTCCCCTCCCCCTGGAGGAGCTCCCTCCCTTGCCGCCCCTGCGGCTCGCTGTGATCGGCCACGTCGAAGTGGTTCGCTTCGTGTCAGTGGAGCAGCTGCCTCGGGCCGGGGAGATCCAGAGAGCCACCTCGTCCCATGAGGTTCCTGCCGGCGGCGGTGCTGTGGTGGCCGTGCAGCTGGCAAGGCTGCTGGGCCAGCCCGTGCCCTTCTTCACCGCCCTTGGCCGTGATGCCATCGGAGAGCAGGCCGCCGCTGCACTCACCGCCCTGGGCCTGGAGCTCCATGTGGCCTGGCGTGAGGCCCCTACCCGTCTGGCCGTGACCTTCGTGGATGGCCAGGGGGAGCGCACGATCACGGTGATCGGCGATCGCTTGCATGCTGGCGTTGCCGATCCGCTCCCCTGGTCCTTGTTGGCGGAGTGCGATGGGGTGTTCGCCACCGCGGCCGATGCCGGCGCTCTGCGCAAGGCCCGCCTGGCGCCGGTGCTGGCAGCCACCCCTCGTCTGCGCCTGCCGGTGCTTGAGGAGGCCGGCGTGCGTCTCGACGCGCTGATCAGCAGTGCACTGGATCCGGCGGAACGCTACCGCCGCGGAGATCTGAGCCAGGAGCCCCGTCTTGTCATCGCCACCGCGGGAGCCCGGGGCGGGGAGGTCAACCCGGGTGGGCGCTTTGCGGCCCCCCGCCGCCTGCGCCCCGCCGTCGATACCTATGGCGCGGGGGATTCCTTTGCCGCCGGTGTGACCGCCGGTCTGGCCGCGGGGTGGGACCTGAGCGCAGCCCTCAGCCTCGGTTGTCATTGCGGCAGTGCCTGTCTCGATGGCAGTGGTCCCTACCCGGGACAGCTGCGCCGCCGTGAGAGCGATGGCAGGCTGGTCGTTCCTCTGTTGTCTGCCCCATGAGCCTGCCGCCCAATGGACCTGTCGCAGCGGCCGGGGCCTCCGATGCCGATCTGACCCTGCTGCGCCTGCTGTGCTGCATCGCCTGGAGCGACGGCCAGGTCTCCGATAAGGAGCGCGAGTTGCTGGAGTCGCTCACCACCCGTCTGCTGCTCCCGAACAGCGATCCTGCCGCCGCGGTGGACACGCTGGAATCCCTGGTCGCCGAGTCGTTGAAGCCGGAGGCGCTCGAGGGTCTGATCGCCGGTCTTCAGGGGCATGATCAGCGGCTGCTGGCTCTGAAGCTCGCCTACATGGTGATCCGCGTCAGCCAGGAGCCTGGCGACAGCAGCAGCATCAACCTGCGGGAGAAGCAGGCGTACCGACGTCTGGTGGATGCTCTCGGGCTCAGCGAGCAGGACGTGGAGGAGGCCCAGTGGGCGGCGGAGCAGGATCTGCGCCAGCACAACAGCCTCTGGAACCTCCTGTTCAGCCGTTTCTCCACGCTGGGTGCCTGGCCCAGCGACGCGCTGCTGGCCAATCCCGAGATCCCGGGGTTGTGAACCCGATGGCGAGCCTGCATCGGGGGCGGTGCCTCGGGAGTGGCCCACTGCCGGTTGTCAGTGTCCTGGCGCTCACCCTGCTGCTGCTTCCCTCTGGAGGTGGCGCGGCGGTGGGTGGTGCTTCCGCGCCACAGCCTGCCGCAGGCTCCATGGCCGCGTCAGGCCCGAGCACCAATCCCGTGCGCCTGCCGCTGGATCCCTCTCAGCCCGCCGCGCCGGATGGCCTGCGCTATCCCCTGGTGCCGCGTCAGCCTGCCCTGCTGGCCGCTCTGCTGGCCTTGGTGGAGGAGGCCCTGCGCGCTCCCCGCACCCCCGCTGCCGCTCTGCCAGCCCTCGCCCACCAGCAGCAGGTGATCTACCGGGTGCTCGCCTATCGAGCGGCGCTGGCAGACCAGGTGCGCTCCCAGTTGCCCACGCGCTGGCAAGGCGCCTTCGATCGTCAGCTGGCGGCACGCCGCGCCTTCGTCGCCATGCAGGCTGGCCGCCCCAGACCCCGGACGGTGCCGGCCTGGCGGATCATTCCTCCCGAACCGGCGGCCAACCTGCTGCGTTACTACCGCGAGGCTTCGGCTGCCAGCGGCATCCCCTGGCAGGTGCTGGCGGCCGTGAACCTGGTGGAGAGCGGCATGGGCCGCATCGATGGCGTCTCGGTGGCCGATGCCCGCGGGCCGATGCAGTTCCTGCCATCCACCTGGGCTGAACCCGGCATCGGCATGGGTGGAGACATCCGTGATCCCCGCAGCGCCATTCAGGCGGCAGCCCGCTATCTGGTGCGGCGCGGAGGGCTGCGGGATCTCCGCCGGGCCCTGTGGGGATACAACAACAGCAGCGCCTACGGCGAGGCCGTGTTGCAGTACGCCGCCCTGCTGCGGGAGGACCCTGCCGCCTTCCAGGGCCTCTACCACTGGCAGATCCACTACGCAGCCGCCGGCGGTGATCTGTGGTTGCCGGTGGGATACGCCCAGCTTCGCCCGCTGCCCGTTGCCGCGTATCTGCGCCGCGCGCCCTTCAGCAAGCCGCCGCCGGGCTCATCGGGGTACTGAGTTCGGCCTGCAGGACCCATGATGAATTTGAGCCTGTGATGGCTCTCCCTCTTCGCCTCGTCTCCAGCGGCCATCTCTCTCCCATCCAGTGGCGCCATGTCCGATCCCAACCCTGTTCCTGATCAGGCTCCTGAGCGGCAGCGCTGGCCCCTGTGGATGCGTCTGTCGCTGGCGGCCCTGATCCTTGCCTTCGTGTGGTCGCCATTCCTGGCCATGCTGGGGCGCATGTCCCAGGTGGGGCCAGCGTTGCAGCCCACGGCTTCTCCCCCCGTGCTCGCCCCAGTCCCTCAGCCCCCTCCCAAGCGATCGGCGCCCTGAAGCCGATCGGGGCATGGTTTCAGTGGCCAGCCTGGCTGAGCAACCTGGCCTGGTCATCGCTGAGGCGGCCATGGCTGCGCAGCACCGCCGTGATGCGGGCGATGTCGAGCACGGCGCGGCATCGATAGCCGCGGGCGGCGAGACGCTGCATGGCATCACTGCCCGTGCCGGAGGAATGGGAATCGGGTGAGGCGGGTTCGCTGCCGTGGTCGATGAACACCACCACATCGCGCACCACGAGCCCTGAGCTCTCCAGCTTGCCAATGCCCTCCAGCAGGCTCCCGCCGGTGATCAGGATGTCATCCACCAGGGCCACCACATCGCCCTCGTTGAAATCCCCTTCGATCAGGCGCCGCGCTCCGTGAGCCTTCACCTCTTTGCGGGGATAGATCAGCGGCTTGTGCAGCTGCAGCGATAACCCGGTGGCGGTGGGCAATGAGCCGTAGGGGATGCCGGCGATGCGGTCGAAGTCCAGATCGGCCAGCAGCTCCGCGTAGCTGTGCAGCACCCGGTGAAACAGGTTGGGATCGGAGATGATCTGGCGCAGATCGACGTAGTAGTTGAAGACGGCGCCGGAGGCCTGCACGTACTCGCCGAACAGCAGGCAGCCGATGTCGAACAGATCGAGGATCAGGCTGTCGCGTGCGTCCTCCTGGCTTTCGCCACCGGAGCGGTTCGGGTCCTTGTCCGTCTGTGCGCTCCTCACGACGCCTGGGCCAGAGGACGGCATCGCCTGTCCGGCCGCCGCTGCATCACCGGACAACCCGTTGCCGCTCGCAGGAAGCCAGATCTGGCAGCTGCTGGCTGCTCCGCGCTGGCGTTGCTCCAGCCAGTGCTGCCGCCGTTCCCCGATCCGCTGTTTGAGCTGGGCGGCCCGCTCGGCGGTGTCATCCTCCACCAGCAGGTTCTGGGGCAGGGGCAGCAGCAAGCCATCGGCGGCGTCGCTGAGGCCCGCCTCCAGCAGGGAATCGAGCCGGTCTTCCTCGGCCCAGAGGCTGCGCAGGATCAGAAAACGCTCGGGGGCCGCCTGGCGCACACGGGCCAGGATCGCCGGATCGCTGGTGCCCACCTCCAGCAGCAGCTGTTCCGGCGTTGCCCACAGCTGGCTCTCACGCACGATGCGCAGGTAGAGGGGGTCATCTTCGTGGGGATGGTGCTGCAGCACCCGGGCTGCCGGGTTGGAGCTGTGGCAGGTCACCACCACCGCCTTCTCGGGATAGAGCAGAAAGGGGGCGGCGATGTCCTGGCCGGCCAGGGGGGACAGCGTGGCCGCGTCGGCCCCGAGTTCGCGGAACAGGTAATGGGCCAGAGCGGAGGAGCTGTTGAGATCCCCGTGCTTGGAGTCGACGATCAGCGGGATCTCGAGCGGCACCAGCTCCCGCACCTCCCGCAGCAGCTCCAGCCCCACCGGGCCCAGTGCCTGGTAGAAGCCGAGGCTGGGTTTGTAAGCGCAGACATGCGGTGCGGTGGCTTCGATCACCGCCTTGATCCAGTGGCGTGCCTGCGACAGGAAGGAACGCCCGCCGAGCCCCCGCCGCAGGGCCCAGCTCTGCAGCATCTCCGGATTCGGATCCAGCCCGGTCACCAGCAACGACT
This sequence comes from Synechococcus sp. ELA057, assembly GCA_037144195.1. Classification (GTDB taxonomy): domain Bacteria; phylum Cyanobacteriota; class Cyanobacteriia; order PCC-6307; family Cyanobiaceae; genus Cyanobium. The sequence goes on along the minus strand of JBAWXG010000006.1, from coordinate 31,051 downwards.
GGTTCGCGGCGATCGCGTCGGTGAGCTGAACGAAGAAACCCATCAGGGCAGCAGGGGGCCCCACCGTTGCTAAGGCGGCGGCGGTATCGGTTGCGAGCCGGCGACATAGCTCTTATTGCTGGAATGCCGGGGCCCTGAGGTTCAGCTGCCGACCACCCGGGGATAGTCGGCTCGCCAGCGGCTGCTGGCGAGCCGTTCGCGCGCCTGATCCGGCGTGGAGGCGCGGCTGGCGATGCCTTCAGCCACGGCGGCCTGGGCGGCGGCCTCCGCCACCGCCATCGACACCGCCTGCACCGACTGCAGCGGTGGCATGAGCGCGGCATCGGGATCCTGGGCCGCGGGGATCTCCGCCGCGAGGGCCTCCACGGTGGCATCGATCATCGCTTCGCTCACCTCCCTCGCGCCCACGGCCAGGGCGGCATGGCCGAGGCCGGGGAAGACGAAGCAGTTGTTGCATTGTCCGATCTCCCGCCGCCGGCCGCCGATCTGCACCGGTGCGAAGGGGCTGCCGGTGGCCACCAGCGCCCGTCCCTCGCTCCAGCGCAGCAGGTTCTCCGGGGTGATCTCCGCCAGGGGTGTGGGATTGGACAGGGGCAGCACGATCGGTCGTTCGCAGCCGCGGCAGAGGGCTTCAATCAGGGGCTGGTCGAAGGCCCCCGCCACGGTCGAGGTGCCGATCAGCACGCCCGGCTTCACCGCCTCCACCAGGGTCTGCAGCCCCAGCTGCCCCTGGCTGTCGGGGCGGAATCCTGCCGCGGCCAGCGCCGCCATTCGCTCGTGCCCCGCCGCCCAGGGGAGGGCCAGGTCGCGGATGCCCTGCCGACCCTCGAAGACCAGCCCACGGCGATCCAGCAGCCACAGGCGACTGCGGGCTTCGGGCTCGCTCAGCCCCTGGCGCTGCAGCAGCCGCAGCAGCCGTTCGGCGATGCCGCAGCCAGCGGTGCCGGCGCCGAAGATCACGATCGGCTGCTCCCCGAGGCCGCGGCCCAGCCCTCGCAGCCCGGCCAGCACGGCGGCACAGGCCACGCCGCTGGTGCCCTGGATGTCGTCGTTGAAGCTGGGCAGCTGGTGCCGGTGGGCGTCGAGCACGCGCCGCGCATTGGCGGCGCCGAAGTCCTCCCACTGCACCAGGGCTCCCGGGCACAGATCCTTCACGGCCTCCACGAAGCTGCTCACGAAGGCGTCGTAGGCCTCCCCTCGCAGCCGGGGTTGGCGCAGCCCGGGATAGGTGGGATCGGCGCGCAGGTCCTCCCGGTCGGTGCCCACATCGAGCATCACCGGCAGGGTGGTGCCTGGATCGATCCCGGCGCAGAGGGTGTAAACGGCGAGCTTCCCCTGGCAGATGTGGATGCCGCCGGCCCCTTGGTCGCCGATGCCCAGGATCCCCTCGGCGTCCGTCACCAGCAGCAGCTCGGGCCGCCAGTCCGCCCCGGCGGGACTGAAGGCTGCGATCGCGGCCCCCAGCACCTGCTTCAAACGGGGTTGCTGGGGGGCGCTGAGAAACACCCCTCCGAGAGGGCTGCGATAGGTGCGCGGGAAGGCCTGGATCGCCTGGCCCACCGTGGGGGTGTAGACGAGCGGCAGCACCGCCTCCACATGGTCCGCCAGCAGACGATGAAACAGGGTGAGGTTGCGCTCCCGCAGGGTCTGCAGCCAGCCATAACGCTCCAGATCGCTGCCCATGGCCGTCAGCGCCTGCAAGATCCGCTCCACCTGCTGATCGATCGTTTCCACCTCCCAGGGCAGCAGACCCTCAAGGCCGAGCTCCTGGCGCTCCTTACGGTTGAAGGCGGTGCCCTTGTTGAGCAACGGCTGCTCCAGCAGAGCGGCTCCCCGCAGCGCGGTGCGGACCAGGGTGGGAGTGGTGCCGGGCAAGGCGGGATCGCAGCAGCGCTCCCTGTTTAGGCCAGGGGCCTACTCCCTTTGGGTTCAGCCGGCTGCACTGCCCGTCATCCCGCCGCTCGCCCCTTAGACCAGGCAGCGCCAAGCGAGAGTCTCACCGGCATGGAAGGGCACCAGATCCACAGCACGTCCGGCCGCATCGTTCCCGTGCATCCGCGCGGGCACGGTCTGGCTGTCGCGCACCAGGGTGATCCGCTGGTCATTGGGGGGTAGGCCGTAGAAGGCTGGTCCGTGCAGGCTGGCGAAGCCCTCCAGCTTCTCGAGGGCCCTCTCCTCGTCGAACACCTGGGCATAGCTCTCCAGGGCGACGGGGGCGTTGTAGATGCCGGCGCAACCGCAGGCGCTCTCCTTCGCATGGCGGGGATGGGGGGCCGAATCGGTGCCAAGGAAGAATTTGGGATTGCCGCTGGTGGCCGCCCCTCGCAGGGCGATGCGGTGCAGCTCCCGTTTCGCGACCGGCAGGCAATAGAAATCGGGCCTCAGTCCGCCCCGGAACATGGCGTTGCGGTTGATCTGCAGATGGTGAGGCGTGATCGTGGCGGCCAGGTTCGGGCCCATGGACCGCACCACATCCACCGCTTCGCTGGTGGTGATGTGTTCCAGCACCACCTTCAGGCCGCTGTGGCGCTGCAGCAGCGGCAGCAGCTGGCGCTCGATGAACACGGCTTCCCGGTCGAAGATGTCGATCTCGGCATCCGTGACTTCGCCATGGATCAGCAGCGGCATGCCGATCCGCTCCATCGTCTCGAGCACGGCCGTGATCCGCGTCAGGTCGCTCACGCCCGCAGCGGAATTGGTGGTGGCGTGGGCGGGGTAGAGCTTGCAGGCGGTGAACACGCCGCTGCGCTGGCCGCGTTCGATCTCGGCCGGGTCGCTGGCGTCGGTGAGATAGGCGGTCATCAGGGGCGTGAAGCCTGCCTCGGCGGGAACGGCCGCCAGGATCCGCTCGCGGTAGGCGACCGCCTCCGCCACCGTGGTGACCGGTGGGCTGAGGTTGGGCATCACGATGGCCCGGGCGAAGCAGCGGGCGGTGAACGGCGCCACCGCCTGCAACAGGGCCCCGTCCCGCAGGTGCACATGCCAATCATCCGGCCGCCGCAGGGTCAGCCGGGTGGGTTGAACGGCCGAACTGTTGGCTGCTGCTGGTGAGGTCATGGCTCCAGTCTGAATCGGAGCAGGGAGATGGGCCGGTCCCCCGGACTGCAGGTCGGCAGCCTCAGTCGCGCTTGGCTTTGTGTCCACCGACGGCACCGGTCACCAGGACACCACTGATGGCCAGCAGCAACACGCTGAGGCAGAAGTAGGTCAGAGAGGGGCCATCGCTGATCGGCAGGGTGAGCATCGCCTTGAACGCCGAAACGATCAGCGCCACCACCAGCACCTTCACCAGCTTCTCCTTGAGCTGATCAAGATCGCGGATGTCGAGAAGGCTGTCCCCTCCCTTCTCCGGGTCACGGGCTGTATCGATCGGAGAGATCAGCAGCTCATAGAGGCCGTAGCCGAAGATCATCAGGGCGATCCCGATCAGATAGAGATCGATACCGGTCACAAGGCTGCCCAGGAGCTTGGCCAGTGACTTGCCCGAGTCATCGGCGAGGGCACCGGTTCTCATCAGGGCATTGCCGATCTCGAGCGTGCCCAGCACGAAGGTCATGCCACCGCTGATCAGGCTGAGGATCACCGGCAGGATCGCGATCAGGCGGAATCGCCAGAGCAGCTTCTCAAACCGTTGTTCCAGCCGTTTGAAGCGCGATCCCGGCATCTTGCTGCAGCAGGCGATCCGCTGAACTTAGGGGGCATTCCCGGTGACTGGTCACCCGTCCAGCCAGGAACACGGTGTCCCCTCGTCCGGCTTCAGCGCCCAGGGTCGGGATGCCGGGCTGCGACCGCCGCCGCAGGCCGGCCGGCTTCTAGCCTTCCTGCCGGCGCGCGTTCCCGATGGAAGTCCTCAGCCTGGAGTCCCTTCAGGAGCTGCTGCAGAGCTGGGGCTATCTGGTGATCTTCTGCGGCATGCTGCTGGAGAATGCCGGTCTGCCGATCCCCGGCGAGACCCTCACCCTGCTCGGGGGTTATGCCGCCGGCAGCGGCCAGCTGCAGCTCTGGGGCGTGCTGGTGGCTGCTGCCTCCGGAGCGATTCTCGGTGACAACCTTGGCTACTGGGTCGGTCGCCGCGCTGGTTGGCCCCTGATCCTGAAGGTGGGCCGTGCCCTCGGCCAGAGCCCGGCCCAGATGGATGAGCTGAGGGAGCGTTTTCTGCGCCATGCCGGCAAATCGGTGCTGCTCGGCCGATTTGTGGCGTTGCTGCGGGTGGTGGCCGGTCCGATGGCGGGCGCGGTGCGCATGCCCTATCCCCGCTTTCTGCTCTGCAATGCCGCCGGTGCGATCCTCTGGGCCACCACCATGGTCAGCCTGGCCTGGCTGGGTGGCCGCTGGATCCCGCTCTCCACCATGGTCAAGGGCGTGCTGGAGTTCGGCATCGGGGCCCTGGTTGTCATCACTCTGCTGCTGCTGATTCCCAGGCTTCTTGCCCGTCTGGAGTCATCCGATCCGGCTGCCGATCGGGAGCAGCCTGCGGAGATCGATCCGGGTGCCCCACTCTCCTGAGGCCCCCTGCCGCAGCGCCGCAGTGGCCAGGCAGCGCCGATCCAGCATCATGGGATCACTTCAGGCCCAACCATGGCCGTTAGGCGGTATCTCACCTATCTGATCTTCCCGCTGGCGATCTGCGCGATGGCGCTGCCACTGGTTTTTGCCTGGAAGGGTCTGGAGGGTGTCTGGATCACGTTGGTGCTCCTCGCCCTTGAGATCTCCCTCTCCTTCGACAACGCGGTTGTCAACGCCCGGGTGCTGGAGCGACTCACCCCAGGTCAGCAGAGCTTTTTCCTCAGCTGGGGGCTGGTGATCCCGGTGTTCGGCGTGCGCTTCGCCGGTCCGCTGGTGATGGTGGCCCTGGCCGGGGGGGCTGGCTTCGGCGAGGCCTTCAACGCGGCAATGCACGATCCCGCGCGTTACAGGCAGCTGCTGAGCATCGCTGAGCCACGCATCCTTGCCTTCGGCGGCATGTTCCTGCTGATGGTGTTTCTGCGGTACTTCCTGGATGAAGCCAAGACGCTGCATTGGTTTAAGCCGCTGGAGCGCAAGCTGAGCCTGGCCGGGCGGGTGGAGTCTCTTGAGATCGCCGTTGCCCTGATTGTGCTTCTGGCGCTGGATTTCTTCCTCCCGAACACGCTCCAGGACGACATGATGATCGCCGGGGTCTGCGGTCTGGTGCTGCAGCTGCTCACCAGTTCGATCGCCAATCTGTTCGGCGACGAGGAGCAGGCGAGCTTGAAGGTTGCCGCCAGGGGCGGGTTGGTGAGCCTGCTCTACCTGGAGCTGCTCGATGCCTCCTTCAGTCTCGATGGCACCATCGGCGCCTTTGCGATCACCACCAACCTGGGGTTGATCCTCACGGGACTGGGGCTGGGGGCGTTGTTCATCCGTTCGCTGACGGTGATGATCACCCGCGAGCGCACCCTCGACAAGCTCGTTTACCTCGAGCATGGCGCGCATTATGCGATCGGGGCCCTGGGGCTGGTGATGCTGCTGCAGGTGGTGCTGCGGCTGCGCCACATTCACATTCCGGAATGGCTCACGGGGCTGATCGGGCTGCTGGTCTTGCTGGGCGCCTTCTACGATTCGCGCCGCCAGCTCCGCAGGCAGATCTCCCGGGCCGTGGATTCTTCGGCTCCCTGAAGCCCTCAATCGTTCAGCAGATCTTCAGGTGCATCAGAGGTAGAAGCCGACCGTGGTGACCACGCGGGTGCCCTGGGCCCTCAGCGCGTTGCGCAGCACGATCGTGGATTGGTTGTGCAGCAGGTTCTCCCAGCGGTGACGGGTGACGAACACGGGCAGCACGATCACGCAGAAATGGTCGCGGTCCTTGCGGTGCTCGATCTCGAAGCCCTTCACGAACTCCACCACCGGATCCACCAGGGAGCGGAAGGGTGACTCCAGCACCACCAGCCGCACCTCCGGCACCTGGCGCTGCCACTGCTCCACGAACCGCTCGGTGCGGCCTCCCCCCAGATCCACATGCACCGCCACCAGGTCGCTGGCGATGGTGCGGGCGAAGCGGATCGCCTCGAAGGTGCCGCGATGCAGCTGGCCCACGAGTACCACGGTGGGACTGCCGGCCCCCGTTGGTGGAGCAGGCGGCAGCTTGAGCAACTTGTCCGAGGCCATGCGCAGCCGCCTTGCCACGGCGTCGTAATGGCTGCGGATGCGCAGGAACAGCGATACCAGGATCGGGATGGTGACCACCACTACCCAGGCGCCCTGGCTGAACTTGCTGAACAGCAGCACCAGACCCACCACCCCGGTGATCGTGCAGCCCACCCCGTTGATCAGGGCTTTGGTCAGCCAGCCGCGGCCGCGCAGCCGCCACCAGTGCATCACCATCCCCGCCTGGGAGAGGGTGAAGCTGATGAACACCCCCACGGCATAGAGGGGGATCAGCCGGCTGACGCTGCCCTCGAACAGGATCAGCAGCAATGCGGCGAAGCCGCTGAGGGCGAAGATGCCGTTGCTGAACACCAGCCGATCACCAACCGAAGCGAGCTGGCGCGGCAGGAAGCCGTCCTGGGCGAGGAAGGCGGCCAGCCTGGGGAAATCGGCATAGGCGGTGTTGGCCGCCAGCAGCAGGATCAGCAGGGTGGAGAGCTGCAGCACTGCCAGCAGCACGCCGTTGCCGAAGATCCGCTCGCCCAGCTGATAGAGGAGCGTCGGGCCGTTATCGGTGGCCACCACGCCGCTCTGGTGGGCCAGGGCGCTGATGCCGCTGAACATCACCGCCAGCATCACCACCATCACCACGAGAACGCGGCGGGCGTTGCGCCATTCCACGGGCCGGAAGGCGGCGACACTGTCGCTGATCGCTTCGATGCCGGTGAGGGCCGCGCAGCCGGAGCTGAAGGCCCGCATCAGCAGCACCGGCCCGATCACGGCCAGGCCGTGATGGCCATGGGCCTGGCTGAGCAGCTGCTGCTGTTCGGCCGCTCCCATGGTGGGCAGCTGGCCCAGGCCGGTCTTGACGGCGCCGGCCACCAGCAGCGTCATCACCAGCCCCATGAACAGGTAGGTGGGCAGGCTCAGCAGCTTGGCGCTGGAGCTCACCCCCCGCAGATTGGCCACCATCACCAGGCCCACGGCCACCAGGCAGAGCAGCACCCGGTGCTGATCGAGGCCCGGAAAATAGGAGGTGAGGGCGGCGATGCCGGCCGCCACGCTGACGGCCACCGTCAGCACATAGTCGATCGAGAGGGAGGCGCCGGCGACGAGACCCGTCAGCGGGTTGATGTTCTCCTGCGAGACGCGATAGGAGCCGCCACCGAGCGGGTAGGCCTTGATCGTCTGCCGGTAGCTGGTGGCGACGATCAACATCAGCCCCACGATCAGGGCGGTGATCGGCAGGGTGAACTTCAGAGCCGCGGCACCCGCCAGCCCGAGCACCAGCACGATCTCCTGGGTGGCGTAGGCCACCGAAGAGAGGGCATCCGAGCTGAGGATTGCCAGCGCCTCGGCGTTGCTGTAGCGCTCTTCGTGGTGGGCACTCGAGGGCAGCGGTTTGCCGATCAGGGTGCGCCGGAAGGCACTCAAGGAACGGAGAGGCGACATGCGGACCCGAGCGGCGGTGCCTTGGCAGGCCACAACCTAGATCTGCTCGCCGTGCGCCTCGCATGCTCTTCAGCAACGCCTGAATTAGCCAGGGCAGAGCACCCATGACGCCAGATTCGCTTTTAGGGTTCCGCGGATTCCATGGGTAGAAGCCTTGAGCGGCCCCGTCCCGATCCCTGCAGTTGCCTGGCATGCCCTGGAACCCGAGGCCTGTCTCCGGCAGCTCCAGGCCGATGACCAGGGGCTGAGCACGGCCGACGCGGCTCGTCGCCTGGCGGACACAGGTCCGAACCGCCTGGAGATCGGCGAGGGCCGAAGCACCCTCGCAATCCTCTGGGATCAGTTCAGCAACGTGATGTTGATCATGTTGCTGGCCGTGGCCGTGGTGTCGGCGGTGGTGTCGCTGCACCAGCAGGAATTTCCCAAGGATGCCATCGCGATTCTGGTGATCGTGGTGATCAACGGGCTGTTGGGATACCTGCAGGAGAGCAGGGCCCAGAAGGCTCTGCTGGCCCTTCGCGACATGGCCCAGCCCATGGTGCAGGTGCGCCGCGATGGCCAGTGGCAGCGCATCGCCAGCGAGGAGTTGGTGCCCGGCGATCTCTTCCGGCTGGAGGCCGGTGATCGGGTGCCGGCCGACGGGCGTCTGCTGGAGGTGGCCGATCTGGGGGTGCGCGAGGCCGCCCTCACCGGTGAGGCGGAAGCGGTGTTCAAGCGGGCGACCCTTCTGCTCGAACCCGGCACCCCCGTGCTGGAGCGTCAGAACTGCCTGTTCCAGGGCACGGAAGTGGTGCGGGGCCGGGGCATGGCCGTGGTGACCGCCACGGGCATGGCCACAGAGCTGGGCCAGATCGCCCAGCTGATCAACACGGCTGGCGGCGAGGAGACCCCTCTGCAGCAGCGCCTCGATGGGCTGGCGAAGGTGCTGGTGGGCAGCGCCCTGGCCCTGGTTGCGGCGGTGGTGCTCGTGGGTCTGCTGCTGAAGCAGGACCCGCTCAACCTGCTGGAGGTGTCCCTGTCGATGGCAGTGGCGATCGTGCCGGAGGGGCTTCCGGCGGTGATCACCGTGACCCTGGCGATCGGCACCCAGCGGATGGTGCGCCGTGCCGCCCTGATCCGCCGCCTCCCAGCTGTTGAAGGTCTGGGCTCGGTCACGGTGATCTGCTCCGACAAGACCGGCACCCTGACCCAGAACCGGCAGGTGGTCCAGGATCTGCGGGTCGGCACCGAGAGCGTGGCCGTCTCGGGCCATGGCTATGAGCCCACCGGTGCGTTCACCCATGCCGATCTCTCCGCTCCCCTGGAGGCCACCCCGGGTGTGGCACCCGGAAGCCTTGCGCTGCTCCTTCAGGCTGGGGTGCTCTGCAGCGATGCCGAACTCAGACAGAAGGACGCTGGTGGCTGGGAGGTGCTGGGTGATCCCACCGAGGGTGCCCTGTCGGTGGTGGCGGCCAAGGCCGGCATCGATGATTTCGAGCTGCGCAGCCATTTCAGTCGTGCCGCCGAGATTCCCTTCAGCTCCGAACGGCAGCTGATGGCTGTCTGGATCGACGATCCCCAGGGCCGACTGCAGGAGCCTCTGGGCGTATCGGCGCAAGGATCCACCCGTCTGCTGATCAGCAAGGGTGCTCCCGAGGTGATCATCGCCAGCTGCAACCGCTGGATCGATGGTTCAGGCGTCACGGCCCTCAGCTCTGCGCAACGGGAGTGGTGGCTGGAGCAGGCCCGCCAGCTGGCCGCTTCCGGTCTGCGGGTGCTCGCTTTTGCCTGTGCACCCCACCATCCCAGTCCCGATCAGGCGCTGCAGGATCAGGTGCTGCTGGGGTTGATGGCTCAGCTCGATCCCGCGCGTCCGGAGGTGACCCATGCCGTTGCCACCTGTCGGGCCGCAGGCATCCGGCCGCTGATGATCACCGGCGACCACCCCCTCACCGCCCGATCCATCGCCTCCAGCATCGGCCTGGTGGAGAACGATCAGGCCCCGGTGATCCTCGGCCGTGAGCTCGAGGCGATGGATGATGCCGCCCTCAGGGAGGCGGTCAGCACCTGCAGCGTCTACGCCCGTGTGGCGCCCGAGCAGAAACTGCGCATCGTCAAGGCGCTGCAGGCCAACCGCCAGGTGGTGGCGATGACAGGCGATGGCGTCAACGATGCACCCGCCCTCAAGCAGGCCCACATCGGTGTGGCCATGGGCATCACCGGCACCGAGGTGAGCAAGGAGGCCGCCGACATGGTGCTGCTCGACGACAACTTCGCCACCATCGTCAATGCGGTGGAAGAAGGCCGCTTGGTGTATGCAAACATCCGCAGATTCGTCAAGTACATCCTCGGCAGCAACGTCGGTGAACTGATCACGATCGCCGCCGCACCCCTGCTCGGTCTCACCGGAGTGCCGATGACGCCGCTGCAGATTCTCTGGATGAACCTGGTGACCGACGGGGTGCCGGCCCTGGCCCTGGCCCTCGAACCCGCGGAAGATGGCCTGATGCAGAGGCCCCCGGCCCGTCCAGGCGAATCGATCTTCGCGCGTGGCGTCGGCTCTTACATCCTTCGTGTCGGGGTGGTGTTCGGCCTGATCACGATCGTGATGATGGTCTGGTCCTACCGCAGCGAAGCCCAGGACGGCCCCTGGCGGACCATGGTGTTCACCACCCTCTGTCTGGCGCAGATGGGCCATGCCCTCTCTGCTCGCAGCGAGCGGCCCTTGTTTCAGGTCAAGCCGTTCTCCAACCCCTGGCTGCTCTGGGCCGTGGTGCTCACCGCCCTGCTGCAGCTGGTGCTGCTGTACGTGCCGGCTCTTTCAGGATTCTTCGGCACCGTGCCCCTCGCTGCTGATGATCTGCTGGTCTGCGTGGGGATGAGTCTGTTGTTCTTCGTCTACCTCGAGGCCGAAAAGGTGTTGCGCTCCTGGAGACAGCATCGGGCCAGCGATGCCCGCTGAATGGCTGCTGTCCCGTTCATCACAGAGACCCTCTAATCCTGGGAGAGTGAGCCTCGCTCCCCGGAGCCAAGCGAATCGGCCGGCAGCTGGTCCACCCCCACCCGGCTCATCCCTGTGAGGAACAGCAGCAGCACCACGAAGCCAGCCATGGCGGCCAGCAACAGGCCTGAAAGAGCTCGTCCCTGATCCACAGCGCTCCTGGAGACGGTCATTGGCGCACCGCAGTCGCTGCAGATCAGGGCATGGAGGCCTGACCCCATTCCCTTGCTCAGCATCCGGCTCCCGCACCGCTGGCAGCTCAATTCGATCGTGCGAACAGGTCCACTCGTATCGATGGGCCGCCGCAGCTGCTGCCACATCGGCGACAAAACGTCTCGGCGCTGCCGGATTGCCGCTGCATTGATCAGCTGTGCTTGTTCGGTTGATTGGACTTTCTCCTGTCACACAGCACCCAACCCAGGGCGGAGATCCTTAGGGTTCCGGCCCTTGGGCCAAGAGCCCACCATTTCGCCGCCATGACACTTCTCCCAGCTCAGACGGCCTGGTTGATTCCGCTCTATCCGCTGCTCGCCTCGCTGCTGTCGTTGCTCTGGTCTCCGGGATTGATCTCCCGCACCGGGCCACGTCCCTGCGGCTACATGAACCTGCTGCTCGGCAGCGTTGCCTTCATTCACAGCTGCGCTGCGCTGATCAGTCTCCACTCCAATTCCAGTGCCGGCTCCTCCGCCATCTACAGGCCACTCACCTTCGGCTGGACCTGGCTGCAGACCGCCGGCCTGCGCATCGGCTTCGACGGGCTGATCACCGAACCTGCCCTGATCGCCATGACCGTGATCACTGGACTGCATGTTCTTGTGCAGATCTATGCGATCGGTTATCTGGAAATGGATTGGGGTTGGCCCCGCTTCTTCGGTTCCCTGAGCTTTTTCGAAGCCGGTCTGTGTGGCCTGGTGCTTACGGATTCACTCTTCTTCAGTTACGTGATCCTTGAACTGCTCACGCTTGGTACCTATCTGATCGTGGGCACCTGGTACAACCAGCCGCTTGTGGTCAAGGGTGCCCGCGATGCCTTCCTCACCAAGCGCATCGGCGACCTGATTCTGCTGGCCGGTGTGATTGCCCTGCTGCCAATGGCCGGCACCTGGAACTTCCATGGCCTGCAGGGCTGGGCTGCAGATCTCACCAACAACGGCACGCCGCTTCCCCCCGGCTTTCAGCTGATTTTGCTCGCTCTGATTGCTGGCCCGATGGGCAAGTGCGCCCAGATCCCACTGCACCTCTGGCTCGATGAAGCGATGGAGAGTCCGCTCCCTTCGACCATCCTGCGCAATGCCGTGGTGGTTGTGGGTGGCGCCTGGGTGCTGCTGCGACTCGAGCCTCTGTTGGAGCTCAGTCCCTATGTGCAAAGCGTCTTGGTGGTGGTCGGTGGCTCCACTGCCGTGGTGGCCTCGCTGATCGCCCTGGCCCAGATCGATGTGAAGAGAGCCCTCTCCTTCCTCGTCAGCAGCTGGATGGGGCTGTTGTTTGTGGCGGTGGGCCTTGGAGACACCGCCGTTGCCGACCATCTGCTGCTGGTCTACCCGCTGCCGATGGCCCTGTTGCTGATGTCGATCGGCACCATCGTGATCAGCAACGTGACCCAGGACCTCACCCAGTTGGGTGGGCTCTGGAGCAAACGGCCGATCATGGGTCTGGCGTTTCTTGCAGGCGCTGGCGGGCTGATGGCCCTGCCGCCATTCGCCAGTTTTGCTGCACTGCGTGAACTTCTGGCCCTCACGGCGGCCAGTGGCCATCCCATCTTGCTGGGTGGCGTTGTCCTGCTCACGAACGCCCTGATCAGCGCCGGGTTGATCCGGATCTTCGGCCAGATCTGGGGAGGCCGACCCACCCCGTTCACCATCCGCTCTCCCGAGGTGCTCTGGTTGATGGTGCTGCCCACCACGGTGCTGGTGGGACTGGTGCTGCATCTCCCCATGCTTCTGGTGACCAATGGGGTCTATTCCCTCACCCCCCTTGCTGGTTGGGGGCCTCTGGCGTTGCCTCTCATCACCTCGACACTTGTGGGCACAAGCCTTTCGGCGGCCTTCTACCTGCGTCCCCATGGCCTGGCGCGGCTGCCTGATGCCCTCGGTGGTCTGCAGGAGTGGCTGGCCCACGACATGCAGACCGAGCGCTTCTACCACCGCACGGTGGTGGCGCTGGTGCTGGCCCTGGCCCGATTCGGGGCCTGGAGTGATCGCACCCTGGTGGATGGGTTCAGTGGCGGCACCGGTGCCGTGGCCATCGAAGGAGCACGAAGGCTCAGCCTCACCACCTCAGGACGCTCCCAGGCCTATGCCCTGACCCTTGTGCTTGGCGTGTTGGTGATGGCGGCCTGGCTGATCGGTGCCAACCCTCTTTCCCTGCTGCCCTGACCCCGCCATGACCTTGATACTCCTTCTGTTGCTCCCGCTCATCGTGGGACTGGCCCTGCCCCTGGTGCCCCAGGAACGCCCCCAGTTGACCCGCGGCGTCGCGGCAGCCGCCTCGCTGGCTCAGCTCGCCGTCGGCTTGGTTGCTTGGCGCCACCCTCCTGCAGATCTTTCCCTGAGTTGGTTGCCTCGTCTGGGTCTTGGCCTTGAACTCGGCCTCGATGGCCTTTCCCTGCCGTTGGTGCTCCTTTCGGCCCTGCTTACGGCGATGGCCGTGCTGGCTTCCCCCCTCGATCAGAGCCGCCCGCGCCTTTATTACTCCCTGATGCTGGCCACCAACCTCGGTGTGGTGGGTGCTTTCCTGGCCCGCAACGCGCTGCTGTTCGTGCTGGCCTTCGAGCTGGTGCTGATCCCCACGACGCTGCTGGTGGCGATCTGGGGAGGGGAGCGTCGTGCCGGAGCTGCTGTGCGCTTTTTGATTTATGGGGCGGTTTCGGGCTTGAGTTTGTTGGCGGGAATGCTGGCTTTTGGTTGGTTTGCTCAGGGGGCCGAGAGCTCAGCTGTTCTCTCGGAAGCCATCCCCGCGGTGAATTTCAGTTTCGAGGCCTTAGGGCGTCAACCGCTCGATCCCGTCGCCCAGCGTTGGGTGTTGGCGCTGCTGCTACTCGGTTTCGGCCTCAAATTGCCAGTGGTCCCGCTGCATGGTTGGCAGCCGATCAGCTACAGCGAGGCTCCGGCACCGGTTGTGATTCTGCTCGGCGGGGTCGTTTCCAAGCTTGGTGCCTATGGCCTGCTGCGCTTTGGGGTGGGTCTCCTGCCTGATGCATGGAGTGCGTTTTCCCCATGGATCGCCGCGGCTGGAGCCGTAAGTGCGGTCTATGGAGCTCTCAACGCCGTGGCCGCCACCGATATCCGCCGCTTGATGGCCTACAGCTCCCTGGGCCACATGGGCCTGCTCGTGCTTGCCCTGGCTGCCGCTACGCCGATGAGTCTGCAGGGGGCCGTTGCCCAGATCCTCGCCCACGGCCTGATCGTGGCGTTGCTGTTTGATTGTGTGGGCCTGATTCAGCGGAAGACGGGCACGACGGTGATCGCCGAGCTCTCCGGTCTGCTCAATCCAATCCGCGGCCTGCCCTTCACCATGGGCCTGATGCTGGTTGCGCTGATGGCTGCTGCCGGAATCCCTGGTCTGGCTGGGTTCCCCGCTGAACTGTTGGTGTTCGAGGGCAGTTGGACGGTGTTTCCGAGGGCGACCCTCATCTGTCTGGTGGCCTCCGGTTTCACCGCCGTCTATGCCGTGCGCCTGTTCAATCGCGTGGCCTTTGGGCGCCTGGATAACAACCGCGCTGATTGGCAGAGCACCCGCCTTGCTGAACGGCTTCCGGCCGTTGTGCTGACGGCTCTGGTGGTGTTCGCCGGTATCTGGCCCACTGGTCTCACCTCCTGGAGCGAGGCCACCACTGCCGCCATTGCACTTCGCCACAGCGACCCGCAGGTTCAGCAACTCGCCTTTGCCCCGCAATCCACTTCCACGCCACTGCCCTCATGACGACTTCCACAGCTGCGGCGGGCACGAAGACGCCCCTCATTCCCCCATCCACCCATCGCTGGGCTGATGTGATCCATCGACTCGAGGCCGGTGGGTCGATGCTTCCGGACACCCCGGAAAATCTGATGCAGATCATCGGCATCTACAAGGCCTACGCCGTGCCGATGGATTTCTACTGGCGGGATCTGCTCTACATCGCTGAGCAGGTGTTTCTCGATCCACTGCCGGCCTTCAAGTACTTCCCCTCGCAACAGTATCTCGATCTCCCCAATTCCTACGCCGGCGATCAATCCAAGCTGCGCATCTGGCGCGGTGGCGAAAAGGCCCACCCGGAACTGCTCGAGTTCATGGCCAAGGGTGAGATCGGCAACATGCCAAAGCTCTTGCATCACCTCTGGCATGACCGCATCAACATGGAGTTCGCCGAGGCCTGCATGCAGGCCATGCTCTGGCACCAGGGCATGGGCGGCCGCTTTTACGACTACCTGGCCAGCGACACCTACCGCGCCAATGCCGATCGGGCCATTCGCGCCTACTTCCGTGGCAACCCGGTGATGCTGGGTCTGTACAAGCTGTTCCCTGACATGTTCATGGAGCAGGTGATGCAGATGAGCTACTACGCCAATCTCGGCCTGTTCTGGGAAGTGATGGCACCGGTCTTCTTCGAAATGAGCGATATTTACGACGAGGGTGGCTTCAAGGGTGTTCCCGATGCCATGAATTTCCTCGTCAACGGCATCTTCGCAGTCGCAGGTCGGCCCATCTACCACCATGTGTACATCCGCGGTGAATGTTTTGAGATCATTCCCAAGAGCGAAGGTTTCACCTGGCTGTACGAGGCAGCGCTTCCTTACGTGGAGGCTGTCTTTTACCGCACGGCCCCGTTCCGGGGTACCAAGAGCTACAACGCTCAGGCCAATCAGGTGCCTTCCGATCAGGCTGATTTCCATTACGGAATTCTCTATGCCGATGTCTTCCCGGTGGGCTCAGCCGGCATTCCTCCCACCCTGTTGATGCAGGACATGCTGCATTTCCTCCCTCCCTACCTGGAGGATCTGTACAAGCAGCACAAACGCGGAGAGGAGGACAAGCTGATTCAGCTGGGCATCACCTTCCAGCGTTCGATGTACAACGTCACCTCAGCAGTCATTCAGGCCCTGCGTACGGCCCTGCTCTATCCACTCGATGACACGGATCCTGAGCATCTGATGGCCAACCGGCGCTTCTTCGAAGCGCAGATGGATCGCTTTCTGCGGCCTGAGGCCAGGCTTGGTGACATCCAGACCCAGGACTATCGCTGATTCCGTTCATCCCCACCCGCATTTCCCCACGCGTTGCGTCTCCAGCCCGATGCCCAACATCATCGAAACGGCCAAGGCCGCCGGTTGTTTCTCCACCCTGCTGACGGCCGTCGAGGTCGCCGGTCTGACCGGTGCTCTTGAGAGCCCTGGCCCGTTCACCGTCTTCGCTCCGGTCGACGATGCCTTTGCGGCGTTGCCCCCGGGCACGGTGCAGACCCTGGTCGACAACACCCCGCAATTGGCGCGCATCCTCAAGTACCACGTGCTCTCGGGTGCTTTCAAGCGCGAGCAGCTGATCGATCAGCCGGAATGGGAAAGTCTTGAAGGTGCCCCGGTGGCGATCCGCCGGGCGGATCCCTTTGAGGTGAAGAATGCCACGGTCGTGAGTGCCGACATCGTCTGCGACAACGGCATCGTGCATGTGATCAACCGGGTGATCCTGCCCGGCTGAAGACCTCTCAGCCGATCATCCGATCCGAGGCTCTGGAATTGAGGTGGATCACATCAGCGTTGCTGGCCACGGCGATGCCATCCCCTTCTCCCTGTTTGGCTCTGTACATCGCCGCATCGGCAGCGCTGAGCAGCTGGCCTGCCGTGATCCCGTGATCAGGGGACAGGGAGATGCCGATGCTGGCCCCGATCCGGATCGGCACCTCGAATCCCTCGTTGCAACCGCTGATCAGCTGCTTCACCTTGAGGGCGCAGGTCCTGACCTCCTCGAGGTTGCCGGCCCTCGGCAGCAGCACCACGAATTCATCGCCTCCCAGGCGTGCCACCAGATCTTCGCCCCTGAAGCCTCCTCGCAAGCAGGAGGCCACGCGTTTGAGTAGCTGATCACCCATGGCGTGACCGAACTGATCATTCAAGGGTTTGAATTCGTTGAGATCGAGGAACAACAGACCCACATGACCGCAGCGCTGTTCCGCTTCGATCAGGGCCTCATTGAGGCGTTGCATCAGCATTGCCCGTGACGGCAGATCCGTGAGCGCATCGTGCAGAGCCTGGTGGCGGATCATCTGCTGGGCCTGGTGGCGTTCGCTGATGTCCTGGAGCATCCCCACGTAGTGGGTCACCGCCAGCTGCTGATCGCGCACGGCAGTGATGCTGAGCTCATGGGGGCAGATTTCGCCATCGTGCAGCCGGTTCCAGATCTCCCCCTGCCAGTGACCGCGCTCGTGCACGTCTGTCCACAGCTGGGCATAGAAGTCGCTGTCGTGGCGTCCCGACTTGAGCAGGCTGAGGGTGCGCCCCACGATCTCGGGGCTGCTGTAGCCGGTGATCCGCGAGAAGCTCTGGTTCGCCGAGAGCACGCGACCCTGGGCATCGGTGATCACGATGGCATGGGGTGACGCCTCGAACACTGTGGATGCCAGGGCCCTCTCGCGGTTGGCCTCCTCCGCTTTGGCCAGGGCCGCCAGGGTGCTCTGGTGATTGCCGACCAGGGTGGTGACCAGTTGGGCCGCCAGGGTGGATCCCAGGGCGCCCAGCAGCAGCACCAGGGTCACCTGGCTGGAGTAGCCGTTGGGGCCGATCAGGCGACGGCTGAGCTGGATGCCGACCAGCCAGGTGCGACCACCGATTTCGATCGGCTGGTACTGGGGATCGGTGAGGTTGTGCTGCTCCCGCAGCTGCTTGTTGTCGAACAGCAGATTGGCGTCGTTCGCGGTGGAGCCGTCGTGCACCAGCACGGCTGAATCGGCCAGATCGGGATTCCTTACATCCGCCAGGGACGTGGCGATCAGGTCCTTGGTGCGCAGGGGTGAATAGGCCCAGCCGAGCAGCGTGTTGCCGTATTCCTGTGGGCTTGATGGGGTGACCTGGGTGCCCTTTCGGTAGATGGGCACATAGATGAGCACACCCTGCTGCACGCCGGTGCTGCGCTCCTGCTTCAGCCTCACCCGAGCGCTCATGGAAGGCAGGCCGGTCAGCGCGGCCCGGTCCATGGCCATCCTCCGGGTCGGTTCGCTGTACATGTCGAAGCCGAAGGCCCGCTGATTGCGGAGATCGAAGGGCTCGAGATAGACGATCGAGCTGCCGATCGCCCGTGGCTCCGGCGGCTGGATGGTGAAGTCTGGAAAGCCTTCGGCGCGCACCTTGGCGATCAGCGGCTGCCACTCCTGGGGCTGGAGGAAGCGGCTGAAGCCGATGCCCTGGATGCCGTTGAGACTGTCATCCTCCCGCCGCAGCGTCTCGTAGTACCTGCGGAACTGTTCGCGGCTGACGCTGTTGTCGGCGTTGAACATCCCCGCCACGCCGCTGATCGTGTCGATGTCCTTGCGCAACTTGGCGGCGATCGCCTCGCTCACATCGCCGAGCAGGGTGCGTTCCAGCTGTTCGTGGAGCTCCTTGCCGTGGCGTCGCGTCTGGTCGGCCACCACGCCCGTGAGCAGCAGCCCCGCCAGCAGCACCGCCAGCGGCAGCCGATGCTCGCGGCTGACCAGCAGCTGCCTCAGGCCCGGCCATGCCCTGGTGCGTCTCCTGCCCTGAGGGCTCAGCGGCGTGAGGATCCGTGAGGAACGCGAATTGGCCTGGCG
Source organism: Synechococcus sp. ELA057 (assembly GCA_037144195.1). Taxonomy (GTDB): domain Bacteria; phylum Cyanobacteriota; class Cyanobacteriia; order PCC-6307; family Cyanobiaceae; genus Cyanobium. The sequence goes on along the minus strand of JBAWXG010000006.1, from coordinate 12,758 downwards.
GGTGAGGCCGTTCCCCATGGCTGGCGAAGAGCGATCGCGGGCAGCCGCATCCTGGTCGGGATGCCGGAGAATTGCCGGAAAGTCGGCGGAGAATTCCCGGAGATTGTTACAGCCGTCGACTCCCTGCTGGATGAGGGTTTTTGCGCAGTCGTGGGAGAATCACTGTTCTGAGCAGCCCACCCATGCGAGCGGCGATTTCAGGGGTGCTGGCCCTGCTGGCCGTGGGTCAGCTCTCCCTGCTGAGCGGCTGCGCCGCCGGAGATGGCGGGGGTGCCATCTCCAGCACCACCTTGCAGCGGATCCGGCAGCGGGATCGCCTGATCTGCGGCAGCAATGGTCAGCTTCCGGGGTTCAGCGTCATCCGCCCCGATGGCGCGTTCGCCGGGTTTGATGTCGACATCTGCAGAGCCATTGCGGCGGCGGTGCTCGGGGATCCAACCAGGCTGGATCTGCGGCCCCTGACCACCACCGACCGCTTCACGGCTCTGGCCAGTGGTGAGGTGGATCTGCTGTCGCGCAACACCACCGACACACTCGGCAGAGACGCTCCTGGCGGCAATGCTCTCTCCTTTGCCCCCGTGGTGTTCTTCGACGGCACCGGCCTGCTGGCTCCCGTTCGCTCCGGGATCACGGGCCTGAGCGATCTGGGCGGGCGCACGGTCTGTGTGCTGAGCGGCTCCAGCAACGAAACGGTGCTGGCCGACCGCATGCATCAGGCCAATCTGCCCTACACCCCTCTGCGCTTTCAGAGCGCTGATCAGGCCTTCAATGCCTATGGCCAGGGGCGCTGCGCCGCCATCGTCAGTGATCGCTCCGGCCTGGCGGCCCGCCGCACCAGCCTGCCTGAACCCTCGGCCCATCGGTTGCTGCCGGAGATCCTCAGCAAGGAGCCGCTCGCACCCGCCACCGTGCAGGCCGATCCGGCCTGGGCCGATGCGGTGCGCTGGGTGGTCTACGGCCTGATCGAAGCCGAGGAGCAGGGCATCACCCAGGCCAATGTGGCCGCCCGGCTGGCCGAGGCCAAGGCCGATCCCAAGCTGGCGGATCGGCGCCGCTTCCTCGGGGTGGAGGGCAACCTCGGCAGTCAGCTGGGGCTGCGCGATGACTTCATCGTTCGGGCGATCAAGGCGGTGGGCAACTACGGCGAGATCTATCGCCGCAATGTGGGTGAGGATTCGCCTCTCAAGATCGAGCGGGGGCCCAACCGCCTGGCACGCGATGGGGGCCTGATGGTCTCGCCGCCCTTCCGCTGAATCGCGTCCAACGGTTCCGGCCGTCAGACCCTTGGCATGTCTGCCACCGGCAGTGGTGTCTTCTGAGGATGCAGCGGGGCTCGCTGTCCGCCGGCCACCAGGCGGTTGAGGGCATTGACGAAGGCCTGTGCGGCGGCCACCACGATGTCGGTGTCGGCGGCATGGCCGGAGTACAGCGTGCCGTCGTGGCGCAGGCGGATCGTCACCTCACCCATGGCATCGATGCCCTCGGTGACCGATTTGATGCTGAATTCCACCAGCTCATTGGGCACCCTCGCCAGGCGGTTGAGCGCCTGACAGACCGCATCCACAGGGCCGGTGCCGATGGCGGCTTCGGTGAGCTCGGCACCATCGCTGGTCTCCAGGGTGACCGTGGCGGTGGGCCGCAGACCCGTTCCGCAGCTGACCTGAACCCCGCGCAGCTGGAAGCGTGCCTCAGCCTGCTGCTGAACCTGCTCGCTCACGATGGCCTCGAGATCGCGGTCGCTGATCTCTCGCTTGCGATCGGCCAGCTCCTTGAAGCGGGAGAAGGCGTCATCCAGGTCGTCGCGATCAAGGCTGTAGCCGAGTTCCTCCAGGCGTGCGCGGAAAGCGCTGCGCCCCGAGAGCTTGCCCAGGGAGATGCGGTTGTCCGCCAGACCGACGGTGCGAGCGTCGATGATCTCGTAGGTGAGGCGGTTCTTCAGGACCCCGTCCTGGTGGATCCCGCTCTCGTGGGCGAAGGCGTTCGCTCCCACGATCGCCTTATTGGGTTGCACCGCCATGCCCGTGAGGTTGCTCACCAGCCTTGAGGTCTTGGTGATCTCCTCGGTGCGTACTGCCGTGAGCGGCTCGCTGCTGCCTGCGTCCCGGCCGAGGAAGGGATTGAAATAGCTGCGTCGCACATGCAGGGCCATCACCAGCTCCTCGAGCGAGGCATTGCCCGCCCGCTCACCGATGCCGTTGATCGTGCACTCCAGCTGGCGGGCACCGTTCTTCACGGCCTCGAGGAAATTGGCGACGGCCAGGCCCAGGTCGTTGTGGCCATGGACCGAGAGCACGGCCTGATCGATGTTGGGCACGGCGGCATTGATCCCGGCGATCAGGGCTCCGAATTCAGCTGGAGTGGCATAGCCCACCGTGTCGGGGATGTTGATCGTGCCGGCACCGGCATCGATCGCCGCTTCGATCACCTGATGCATGAATTCGGGATCGCTGCGTCCTGCGTCCTCGCAGGAGAACTCCACGTCGTCGACCAGGGAGCGGGCATAGGCGACCATCTCGCGGGTGATCGTGAGCACCTCGGATCGGGTCTTGCGCAGTTTGTGCTCCAGATGGATGTCGCTGGTGGCGATGAAGGTGTGGATGCGGCGCCTGGCTGCCGGTGCCACGGCCTCGGCGCAGGCCTTGATGTCGCCACTGGCGGCGCGGGCCAGGCCGCAGATCACCGGGCCATCGGGGGTGCCGACGCTGTCGGCGATCCGCTGCACGGCCTTGAAATCACCGGCGCTGGCGAAGGGGAAGCCGGCCTCGATGATGTCCACCCCGAGGCGCGCGAGCTGCTGGGCGATGGCCAGCTTCTCCTCCAGGTTGAGGCTGGCGCCAGGGGACTGCTCCCCATCGCGGAGGGTGGTGTCAAAGATCAGGACCCGACCGGGATCGCGCGCCATGGCTGCCAGTGCCGCCGCCCCATGTTGGGCGGAATGAGTATGAGTTAGTGCCATTCTAAGCCCCGGTTCCCGCCCTGCCCTCTCCGCACTGCCCCATCGGAGGGTGGGGAGAGAGCCGATGCCTAAAGTGCCCGGACCGTGGGCGGGGCATGGCCTCAGGCGATCGGGCCACAGGCGATCCCGCAACGCTGCGGGGCGACAGCGAGCTGGGCCTCCCGGCCCCCTCGGGCGATGTGGCCCTGGTGCTGCACGCCCACCTCCCCTATGTGCGCTCCAGCAGAGCGGGATCCCTGGAGGAGGACTGGTATTTCCAGGCGCTGCAGGAGTGCTACCTGCCGCTGCTGGAGATGCTGGAGGCCGCTGCTGCCGACCCTCTCCAGCGCCCCAGGCTGACCATGGGGGTCTCCCCCACCCTGCTGTCGCTGCTCAGCGATGCGGATCTCAACCGGCGCTTCCTGCCCTGGCTCGATCTGCGCCTGGCCTTGCTTCAGGACGCGCCCGTTGCTCTTCAGCCTGCGGCCGGCGATCTGACCCAGCGGCTGGAGGCGGTGCGTGAGCAGTTCCTGGGTTGCGATGGAAACCTGATCCCTCGCCTGCGGCGTCTGCAGCAAGGCGGTGTGCTGGATCTGATCACCTGCGGTGCCACCCACGGCTACCTGCCGCTGCTGCGGGATTCCCCTGAAGCGGTGCGCGCCCAGTTGCTCACGGCCGTGCGCGAGCACCAACGGCTGATCGGGGAGCGCCCCCTCGGCATCTGGCTGCCCGAATGCGCTTACTACGAGGGGCTCGATCAGCACCTGGCCCAGTGCGGGCTGCGCTACACCCTGGTGGACGGCCATGGGCTGCTGCATGGTCTGCCACGCCCTCGCTATGGGGTCTATGCCCCGGTCTGTTCAACGGCGGGAGTCGCCTTCTTTGCCCGCGACAACGAATCCACCCTGCCGGTGTGGAGCGCCAGTCAGGGCTACCCCGGCGATGGCGCCTATCGGGAATTCCACCGTGATCTGGGATGGGATCTCAGTGACCAGCAGCTGGAGGCGCTGGGAATCACCAGCCGGCGCCCCCTGGGCCTGAAGCTGCACCGGGTGAGCGCCCAGGGGTGCCCCCTCGAGGCCAAGCAGCCCTACGACCCGGCCCTGGCGGAGGAACGGCTGGAGCAGCATGCCAGCGCCTATCTGGATGGGCGCAGCCGCCAGCTGGAGATGCTGGCGCGCACAATCGATCGCAGACCCCTGCTGGTGGCCCCCTTTGATGCGGAACTGTTCGGCCACTGGTGGTTCGAGGGGCCCCGCTTCCTTGGCGCCCTGTTCCGCACGGCAGCGCAGCACAATCTGCGTTTCACCCATCTGCGCGAGGTGCTCAGCGCCGGTCAGAACCTGCAGGTCTGCCAGCCCTCTCCTTCCAGCTGGGGCCAGGGCGGATACCACGATTACTGGCTCAATGACACCAATGCCTGGGTGGTGGCGGAATGGCAGCGCGCCTCACGGGCCATGGTGCGTCGGGTGAATCGCGGGGTGGGCAGCCCCACGCAGCGGGATCTGCTCACCCAGGCCGGCCGTGAGCTGCTGCTGGCCCAGAGCTCCGACTGGAGTTTCATCCTCAAGGCGGGCACCACCACCGAGCTGGCTCGTGAGCGCATCCATCGTCACCTGGAGCGCTTCTGGCGGCTGCTGGACGCGATCGAGACGGGAACGTCTCCGTCGCCGGCCTGGCTCGAGGCCGTGCAACGGGAGGATGGACTCTTCCCCCTGCTCAACGCCGCCGACTGGGCGACGCCGCCAGCCCGCTGAGCGGATCGACCCCGGATCGGCATTCACCGGCTGTCGGCTGCCAGCCGCCGGACGTCCACGCTGCAGGGAATGGCATCGATAGGGTGATGCCAACAGGTGCCTTAAGTGCAGGCATCATCACGGCGGTTCTGCCCCTTGAGTCCATCTCTGTTCACCCAGTCGTCGCTGTTCGGCATCGGCATCGCCTTCAGCCCGCTGCACATCGGAGTGGTCACCCTGCTGCTGCTGGGGCGCAATCCCCTGCGCCGCTCCCTCGCCTATGTCGTCGGTTGGACCCTGGCGAACGTGCTGGCCGTGACGCTGTTGATGCTGCTCGGCAGTCATTTCCAGGTCAGCCTGGAGCACGGTGAGCGGGAGCAGGTGCTGATCGACCTGCTCGGCGCCGGTGGGCTGCTCGCCCTGGGGCTCTATCAGCTCACGCCCCAGGCCTCCATCGGCGAGGAGGGCATGGCTCTGCGCCTGATGAACCGCCTGCCTGAAGCCGGCGATCTGCTGCTGGTGCTGCTGGGCGCTGGCGGTGCCCTTCTCACCCCGGAGAACCTTGTCTTCTATCTCAAGCAGGCGGGGCTGCTGCTGATCAACCATCCCGGACTCCAGGCCGATCTGGAGATCACCGGGCTCTATGCCCTGGCGGCCAGCTCCCTGTTGTTGTTGCCTCCCCTGGCCTGGATCGGCAGCTCCGGATCGATCCGGGAGCCGATCGCCCGGCTGGAAGAGTGGCTTCAGCATCGGGCTGAATCCCTGGTGGGAGTTCTGGCCCTGCTGATCGCCGCCTATCTCCTGTATGAGGGCATTCACGGCCTCGAAACGATGATGGCCGGCTGATCGTTGCCCCTGCGGCCGTGACGGCCGGCGCTCTCGCCCCAGATCAACGGCTCCGCTTTGCGCCAGTAGCGGCTGAAGCGGCCCAGATCGGGGGCCCCCGGCCCCTGTAACGGCATGGCGACGAAGGGCTCGGGATCGAGGATCTGCACGGGCAGGGCCTGGGCCAGCCGCGCAGCGATCCCGTTGAAGCGCGGGTCCACCGCCCGACTGGTGACGATGCCGTCGCAGCCATGGTCAGCGGCTGCTGCCAGCACCTCCGATGCCACATCGCCCTGACGCACCTCGGCCGGCAGCTCCTCCAGGCATTCGCGCAGAAAAATCTGGCGGCCGGAGGCCAGTGGCATGGGACTCACCGCTGCTGCGGGCTCTGCGCTGGTGGCGGTGCGCCCTGCAAGTAGCTCGTGATCGAACACGAACACCGCCGGGGCGCCGGGATGGGCGAGCAGGGCGGGATTGGAGGGGCCAAGGGCTTCGCCATGCAGCCAGAGCAACGGCCGTTGGGGGGATGGGCCAGGGCGGTCGCACGGGGCAGTGGCAGGGTTGGCGATCGTCTTGACAGGCCGGTCGGCAGGAGAGCGATCGTTCTGGGATCGCGGCTCGAACGGCCGGAACAGCCGGGCCTGCAGCGCGTCGTAGCTGGCCTCGAACGGGCAACCCGAATGCTGCCTGGGGCAGCCATCGCAGTACCGCCCACTGCTGAAGCGCTCCAGGTTGTCGCGGTTGAAGATGTATGGCTTGTGGCTGAAGCTGCTGGCCACCCATTGCCAGCTGAGGTTGTTGCTGGCGGGATCGCCATCGAGCAGGTGCTGCAGAAACCAGCCGGCACCGGCCTGCCAGCGCACCCGTCGCCAGTGCACTACGTAGGCGGCCAGCCACATGCGGGCGTGGTTGTGCAGCCAGCCGGTGTCCATCAGCTCGTGCGCGAAGCCATCGATGCAGGCCAGACCGCTGGTGGCGGAGGTCAGATCCGCCGGCAGCTCCGGGGTGTAGGCCCCGGGCGGATGGCCGGTTTTGAGGGGCTCGCGGTCGTCCCAGATGCCATCTCCCAGCTGGATCCAGAGGCGCTGCCAGTAGTCGCGCCAGCCGAGCTCGCTGATCAGCTTCTCGCCGGCGCGGCGTTGCGCCGGGCTCCAGCCAGCGGGTTCGCCACCGCCGGCGAACAAGTCCCCTTGCACGGCATCAGGCGCTGGCTGCTGCCGCCGCAGGCGTTCAAACACAGCGTCGCGAACCTCGGCCAGCGTGAGCACCCCGTGGCGGATGTAGGGAGACAGGCGGGTGACGGCCCCATCGAGATGGTTGCGGCTGGCGCCGTAACGGGCCGGATCGATCGCCGCCAGGCGCGCCACGGCGGCGCGTCTGCCGCCGGGGAAGGGGGCTGGCGGTGGGGCCATCGGCGCGACGCTGCAAGGGGGGCATCACTATGGAAGCCCCTGTTGCGGGTATGCCGCCGCAGGACTGTTACGGAGCGGATTCAGACAACCGATCCACCGGGCGCCCATGCCCATGGGCTTCACCGCACGCCCATGCCCATGGGCTTCACCGCACGGTTGATCCGGGGGAGCGACAGCCGCTGCGGGAGAATCCCCGCGAAGGCTCCCTCACGCCGGTCCCGGCGCCCCTCCCCATGCTTCTCGATCTGCGCGGCAAGAAGGCCCTGGTCACCGGCATCGCCAACAACAAGTCGATCGCCTGGGGCATCGCCCAGCAGCTCCACGCCGCCGGAGCCGAACTGGGAGTCACCTACCTCCCCGATGAGAAGGGCCGTTTCGAGGGCAAGGTGCGCGAACTCACCGCTCCTCTGGCTCCGACGCTGTTCGAGCCCCTGAACGTGCAGGATCCGGCCCAGATCGAGGCGGTGTTCGCCCGCGTGGCCGAGCAGTGGGGCTCGATCGATGTGCTGGTGCACTGTCTGGCCTTCGCCGGCAAGGAGGAACTGATCGGCGATTACAGCGCCATCAGCCCGGAGGGATTCGCACGGGCTCTTGAGGTGAGCGCCTACTCCCTCGCTCCCCTCTGCCGCTACGCCAAGCCCCTGTTCAACGATGGCGCCAGCGTGATCACCCTCAGCTACCTGGGCGCTGAGCGCGCCATCCCCAACTACAACGTGATGGGCGTGGCCAAGGCGGCCCTGGAGGCCTCGGTGCGCTACCTGGCCGCCGAACTGGGCCCCGAAAAGCAGGTGCGCGTGAACGCCATCAGCGCCGGCCCGATCCGCACCCTGGCCTCCAGCGCCATCGGCGGCATCCTCGACATGATCCACAACGTCGAGGAGAAGGCCCCCCTGCGCCGCACCGTCACCCAGGACGAGGTGGGCGGCACGGCAGCGTTTCTGGCCAGCCCGCTGGCGAGTGGCATCACCGGCCAGGTGATCTATGTGGACGCTGGCTACTGCATCACGGGGATGTGAGGCCATGCTGCGATCGAGCGGTCGCCTGGGCAGCCTGCGGCTGATCAGAGCGTTGTTCGGGCGCCTATGGCCCGATCTGCTGGTGGTGTTGCTGGTGTCAGCGGTTTCGGTGGTGCTGGGCAGGGATCTGAGTCACCAGCTCACGCCGGATCTGGTGCTGCCGCTGCTGGCTGTGGTGGCGTCGGTGCTGATCGGCTTCCGCGCCAGCCAGGCCTATGCCCGCTGGTGGGAGGCCCGCACCCTCTGGGGCCAGCTGCGCAATGCCAGCCGGGCCTGGAAGGCTGCCCTGCTGGCCCTGAACCCTGGAGGACCGCTGCACCCACGCCTGCAGCGGATGTTGCGGCGCCAGGTGCTGCTGGTCTGGACCCTGACGGCGGAACTGCGATCCGACCCGCCGGAGCCTGCCCCCGTGACCGAGGCCCTGCGAGGCCTGCAGGGTGGAGCTGCACCGAGAGCGGGCAGCCAGGCGATCCTCGACGCCCAGGCCCGATGCGTCGCAGACGCCTACGCCGCCGGGCTGCTGGAGCCCACGGCCCGGGCGCTGATGGCCGAGCAACTGCGCGACATGCTGCAGGCGATCGGTGGGCTGGAGCGCATCCGCAGGCAACCCTTCCCCGCCTCCCTGACCCTGATGACCCGGGTGGTGGTGTGGCTGTTCGGCTGGCTCATGTTCCTAAGGCTGGAAGCCGATGCGCTCACGCCCGCTCTGGGCAATGCGGTGGCCTTCGTGCTGATGGCCAGTTATGTGAGCGCCGAAAGGCTCCTCTCCGGCCTCGACCATCCGCTGGAGGATCCGGTGCTGGGGTTGCCCCTGCATCACATCTGCGCGCGGATCAGCGGGGATCTGCTCGGAGGCGGTCACCCCCTGGCCAGGCCTCCCCAACCGGAGTCGGCCACGATCTGGACCTGAACATCCCTGCGCCCTGCGGCGCACCGATCTCAACCATGCCCCATGGCCCTGGTTCTGGGGCTTCGGCATGATCGGTTCGTCCGATCATGCGCCAGGGGCGCGGGCAGCCATGCAGAACGGCACCACCCCAGATCCCGGCAGCACCGGCCCATCCCGTCGCGGCAGCATCCACCGCGTCACCGGTGAAACCGATGTGCGCGTCAGCCTCGGCCTTGACGGCACCGGGATCTGCAGGGCCTCCACGGGCGTGCCGTTTCTCGATCACATGCTCCATCAGATCGCCAGCCATGGGCTGCTCGATCTGGACATCGAAGCCACGGGCGACACCCACATCGATGACCACCACACCAACGAGGATGTGGGCATCGCCTTCGGCCAGGCCCTGGCCCAGGCGCTGGGGGATCGCCGCGGCATCCACCGCTTCGGACACTTCGTGGCGCCACTCGATGAGGCCCTGGTGCAGGTGGCGCTCGATTGCAGCGGTCGGCCGCATCTCAGCTGGGGGCTCACCATCCCGGCGCCGAAGATCGGCACCTATGACACCGAGCTGGTGAAGGAGTTCTTTGTGGCGGTGGCCAACAATGCCGGCCTGACCCTGCACATCCGTCAGCTCGATGGTGTGAATTCCCATCACATCGTGGAGGCGGGTTTCAAGGCGTTTGCCAGAGCCCTGCGCCTGGCCACCGAGATCGATCCACGCCGCTGCGGCTCCGTTCCCAGCAGCAAGGGTGTGCTGGAGAGAGCCGGAAGCTGAACGCTCGGTCACGCAGTGAACCCATGGCTGGCCTCCGTTTCGGATCGCAAGGCCCTGAAGTGATGGCCCGGCAGGTTCAGCTGATCCGGCTGGGCTTTCTGGCGGGCGAAGCCGATGGTGTGTTCGATGTCGCCACCTTCCAGGCGGTTCGGAATCTGCAGCGGTGTCTGCTGCTCCAGCCCGATGGCCTGATCGGCTGCCGGACGGCCACCGCCATGGACAGCGCCACGGCGTCCTCGGACCCCTCACCGCTCAGTCAGTACCGCCGGTTGCTGCTTCAGGGACGGGAGCTTGCCAGCCGTGGAGAGGCCAGTGACGATCGGCTGCCGCTGCTCGATCAGGGGCTGGCCGCTTCCCCCCTGCGGCTGGATCCTGCCGGCTTCGCCTCCAGCCTGGCCGCTGCGGCGCGCCCATCAACCTTTGCATCGCCGGCGCGGCCTGCGGGGTCTGCCCGTTCCTACCCACCCCTGGGAGCGATTCCCCCGATTCACACCGATCCGCAGGCGCCTGGAGGCCTGTCGTTTCTCAGCGACGCCGTGACCCAGGCCTGTCTGTGCATCGCCGAACCGGCGCCCGATGGGGCTCCCTTGCGCGTGCGCTGGTTCGGCAGACGCCCCCTCGACTGTGTGCAGTTCTGGAGCGCCACCAAGTGGATCGCGCCGCTGCAACTGGTCTGTCAGGCCGCTCGGGTGAGCCCCGGCACCCCCATCGCTGCGACGCAGGTGCGCTCCGCGGACGGGAAGGCGATGGCCCCCTTCGCGGAGCTGTTCGAGCAGATGGTCAGCTATGCCGGGGACGCCGCCCATCCCGGGCGCTCCAATGCCATCGGCTACCTGTTCAAGCAGCTGCGCAACGCCGCTGAACCTGACGTGCAGACCTGGTTGCGGCAGTTCACGGGCCACAGCGCTCCCCGGTTCCTCGGTCGCTATGGCTGTGACCCGCTGTTTGCCGATGCCGAGCTGGTGGGGCCTGGCGGTGAGCTGTTGGTGGCCCACGGTGAGCGGCCCCGCAGCCGCAACCTGGTCAGCGCCTACGACCTGGTGCGGATGCTGACCCTGCTGGGCTGGCATCTGCGCCTGGATCAGGATCAGCGCCTGCCCTGGGCCCGCTGGAGCGGTCTCTCCACCCTGGTGGAAGGCCTTGGCCATGACACGGCCCGCTACATCGATCACGCCTTGATGGATCTGATCCTGAGCTCCCAGATCGCAGAGCCGGTGATCCTCTCGAAGATGGGCTTCGGGGCGGAGACGGGCGATCCTTCCATCGATGCCCTCACCTATGCCGCCTTCGCCAGCGTCCTGGACAGGCGTCAGGACCCGCCGATCCGGCGCAGCTTTGCGCTGGCTCTGCGCATTCCTACCCGTCCGGGGGCCGGGATCGAGGCCGACGCCCGCATGGGCAGCGAGGTGATCGAGCTCGTCAGGCGCCTGTGCAGCGGGGCCCTGGGCTGAGCCGACGCGCTCTTCATACTCCGTTACACCATGATGGGAGGCCCGATGGCGCCCTGGCGCCGCCCTGGAACGCCCCGCCATGCCCGCCGCTTCTCCCTCCGCGCCCACGGCTCCCGCTCCCGCTCAGCCCCGGGGATATGACCGGGCGGACTGGGCCAGTGGCTTCGTCAATGTGGAGCGTGAGCTCAGCGGCGAGCCGTTGACCGCCGCCCGTGGTGCCATCCCGGCGGACTTGAGCGGCACCCTCTACCGCAACGGCCCCGGCCGGCTCGAGCGCCAGGGTCGGATGCTGCATCACCCCTTTGATGGCGACGGCATGATCAGCGCCATCGCCTTTGCAGGCGGCACCGCCAGGCTCACCAACCGCTTCGTGCGCACTGAGGGCTGGCAGGCCGAGGAGGCTGCCGGGCGCTTTCTCTACCGCGGGGTCTTCGGCAGCCAGAAGCCCGGAGGCCCCCTGGCCAATGCCTTCGATCTGCGGCTCAAGAACATCGCCAACACCCATGTGGTGCGCCTCGGCGATCAGCTGCTGGCTCTGTGGGAGGCAGCCGAGCCCCATACCCTTGATCCCACCAGCCTCGAGACCCGGGGACTCAGCCGCCTCGATGGTGTGCTGCGGCCAGGGGAGGCCTTCAGCGCCCATCCCCGCTTCGATCCCGGCCATCACGGCTCCCCCCGGATGGTCACCTTCGGCGTCAAGACAGGGCCGCGCAGCACCGTGCGCTTGATGGAATTCGCCGCCGCCGATGGCCCCGATGGCACCCAGGCCGGCCAGCTGCTCAGCGATCAGCGCCACAGCTTCAAGGGTTTCGCCTTCCTGCACGACTTCGCCATCACCCCCAACTGGGCGGTGTTCCTCCAAAACGCCATCGACTTCAACCCCCTTCCCTTTGTGCTGGGTCAGAAGGGAGCGGCCCAGTGCCTGGCCTCACGGCCCGGCGGCCAGGGGCAGTTCTGGCTGATCCCCCGCGCCTCGGGAGCCTTCGCCGGTGAACAGCCCCGTGTGCTGCCCGCCCCGGAGGGCTTTGTGTTCCACCACCTCAATGCCTGGGAGGACGGCGACACGGTGGTGGTGGAGAGCATTTTCTATCCGGATTTCCCCTCCATCGGCCCTGAGACCGACTATCGCCAGGTTGATTTCGATCAGATCCCGGAAGGCCGGCTGCAGCGTTGCCGCCTCGACCTGACAGCCGGCTCTGTCAGCAGCACCTCGCTGGGTGAGCGCTGCTGCGAATTCGCGATGGTGCATCCGGATCGGGTCGGTCTTCAGGCCCGCCATGCCTGGATGGCCGTGGCCGAGAGGGAACGGGGCAACGATCCGCTGCAGGCCATCCTGAAGCTGGATCTGGCCGCCGGCGAGCAGCGCCTCTGGAGCGCCGCCCCGCGTGGATTCGTCAGTGAACCCGTCATGGTGCCGCGGCCCGGTGCCACGGCTGACGATGACGGCTGGGTGCTGTGCCTGGTCTGGAACGGTGCCCGCCGCGCCAGCGATCTGGTGATCCTGGATGCGGCCACGCTGGCGGAAGTGGCGCTGCTGGAGCTGCCGCTGGCGATTCCCTACGGACTCCACGGCAGCTTCGTGCCGGCCTGATCGGTCGGCCTCCGTCGCCGGCCCGCGCCAGGATCACCCCATGGCCTGGTTCATCAAGCGCGAGACCTTCCGTCGCCCCTTTGCGGAGGTGAGCCCCCATCTGCAGGCGCACCGGGCCTGGGTGGAGG